>JAMPKV010000003.1:300000-435049 GCA_039962225.1 Microcoleus sp. AS-A8 | reverse complement strand
CTTTTAAAGTTTCTTCCGGTTCTATTATGTCAATTTTGACGACCCCTGACATGGAAAACTTATTCTCCTTAATTCTCATAACTAAGTGTAGCAATGTTTAATGAAGTTGGTATAATACCCATTAACCCATTGCCCAAAATTCTTCCATCTTGGAGCTTAACGAGGTTGGCTAGGGTTTTGCGGCGATGGAATACAAATGCTCAAAGGATTGGCTTGATTCATTTCTTTGAGTGCATCCGTTAGTGCTTTTGAAGGGTTTTCCACGCTATAGGTTTCCTGCAAAACATCCAACCAAAGCCGCTGTTCGGTAAAGTACTGGGCACGCCGTCTTGCGATGTCTTCGGGTGTGGCTTGTTTGGCTTGGAGTTGTTCGTCCAAACGCTGCAATTCCTGCTTAATGCGATCGCGCTTTTGGGCATCCATGACTCGAAACTGTGTCCTCACCGGTCGAGACGAACCAATGATCCTCCATTCATAAGTTTGACCTGGCTTGAGCGCCTCTTTGTCATACAAGACTTTGGTCTGTTTCGGTTTCACATTGTGACTCCACAACACCTTATCGCTCCCAACTTGATAAAGTTCAACTCGATTAGGTCGTCCCGTCCAGACAAATAGGGGGCGATCATTCCACATTTCTTTGTTGTTGCCGAGTGCAATAGGTGAGAGCAGACAAGAACCACGCGAACTCCCCTTTTTACTTTCCTCAGCGGGCTTATTATCTTGTGCAAGAGGTTGCAAAATACGCGTCCAAGGATTGCTGCCCCGTGAAGTCCCCCTTCCAGGTCGCTCAGGAGATCTAGGATTAGTAGGAGGCGGATTATCTTTGGTTTGAGCTTGAGCGGCATTCTCCCCAGAACCGAAGAGATGGGTTTGTGCTCTGGTTGTTTGAGTTGAGTCAGTTAGCAAACTAGAAACCAGTGTCGTCACGAGCAAAGTTGATAACACCCAGTTAAACTTTGACATGTTGTTTTTTCTCCAATTGAGCTAACAGAATATACGTCCAAAATGTCGCTGTCGGTACCACTAAAGGCAACAGCACTTCTGCTGTGATGTAAAGCTGTAAGCTAACGAGTCCATAAACAGCTGTGGCGCTCGCCATTACGATCATCCATTTGCTGCTTCCTGAAGGAAAAACAAATAGCATATACTTTTCTTTCCCCTTTCTGCTTCCCCCTTTATTGTCTTCTAGCGCCAATACGGCTCCTTTCCCCAACAGCGCAGCTAACCCAAGGAGCCACAAATCGGGAATCGGAACCACCAACCGCTGATTCAAGAAATGATGAATCATATAAGCGTGGGCTTCACCTCCTGTGAATTTCTCACGCCCAGAGCTAGGATTAGCTTGAGAGCGCCAGTAGCCAAGCGCTGGCGGCATGGGGAAGTTATCCTCACCGGCTTCGGTAACGCCAGCTTCGCCATATCCGCCTGGGGCAATCATCACCACTGGTTGGTGATTAGGATGTTGGGGTAGGGAAGCGGCTGAACTCTCCAGAAACTTCCAAGCGGGTAGCGGTTGGTAGACGCGCTCCGGTGGAATCGAGTAATCAATAATCGGGTGCATCCACATTTGACGTAACAGATAACCAAAGTTAGTCATCGGATGTAAGCGAGCTTTGGGGGAGAATACATCCCGATAATCCTTGCCCGTGCTTTTGTGGGCATAGGCACTCAGCGTTGAGTGCAAATCATTGGCAGATTGCAATTGGGGCGGAGGCAGTTTCTGGGATGAGGAGGTGTTCAGCCGATAAGCCAACGCCAAAAGGTAAGAAAAGGGCACGCGCCGAGGATCAGACTTCTGCATCGGCACCAGCGTCATATGTTTGAGATGGTTGCCCAGAACCAGAACATCGCCTTGTAAGCTCCAATTGGGCTGGGCTAGTTCGGGCAAAACTTCAAACCAGCCTCCCGTATCATTGGGCGTAGTGGCAAAAACAAACCAGGTTCCCTGCTGTTGTACGGAGGAACGCAGCGATTGAGCGAGTTTTTCATCGTTCTCCTTTTGGGGTTGAGGGCGATCCAGCAGATAATCGACGCCGACGACTTTAGCTTGTAGTGCCGACGCCTTGTCCACCAACTGTGCCAAATAGCGGCGATCCATGGGAACAGCAGGATAAGGAATTTTGGCCTTTTGCAGGGAGTCGTCGTCAATTTGTACCAGAAGCACAGGAGGCGGCTTGGGGGTTGGGACTTGATGGGTGAGTTGGCGATACATCGCTTGGACTAACACCCGTCGCTCTAATAAATTGCCTTGTATCGGTAGCTGCCAGCTGATTAAGACGAAGGCGGTTAAAGCGATCGCTTCTTTTGGGGTGGGTAGCCAGCGCTTAAGGGTTTCCGTGATGCCAAAGGGTTCTAGACGAAACCGAGGGGCATCAGGATGGCGAAATAGAGACGGAATCAGGTAAGCACTGGGATAAGTGAAGTGTTTATCTAACTTGAGATATTGACACGCCGTGAGCATTGCCTCGTGGACATCTTTGTACTCGGCGAGACGCTGGAGAAACCGCAGGAGAAATTCTTGGGCAACGTTATTGTGAATCGGTTCTCGCATGATCGCAACCTGACTCAACCCTAAACTAATCAGGGCATTCGCAATGTCGAGTCCGTTGCAGGAGTTAAACAGGGCAAACTGCAATCCGCGTTCTTTGGCAAGTAACAGCGACTGTTCGATTTCGTTGAGGAATAGGGAGACACCGGGAGCAATTCCTAATTTCCCCCCAATTAAATCTGCTTCATTACTGTGACCGGCAAACAGTAACACATCCCAGCCCCGTTCATCGGCGATTGTCTCAATAATTTGGGCTTTGAGTTCGCCCACATCCTGTCCCGGTTGCCAGCCGACAAAGTGAACGTCAGCGATTGACTTGAGCGATCGCACCGCTTCTTTATCCGCTTTAAAATCTAAACCCGTATCATCCCCCAAAATCGCTAAAATCCTTGTCCGACGACGGCGACTCTTGGGCTGTATGGATTTTTTGTGAATATTGGCAGGCATACGGACAATACGAATTTGAGCTGGACGCGCAAACTCAGTCCCAATTTCCCAAGCTTCCCAGGGTAACCGTGCCAAATCTATGGGGTTGCAGGTGAGGAATACCTCAACAAACGGTGAACTCTTTGCTTTCTCTCCCCCTGCTTCTCTCCCTTGCTCGTATGAGTTCCGGTTTCCCTCGCTAACCGCTTGAGCCAAAGCCGAGCGAATTTCAAATAACTCACCCTGACGCAGCCAGTGATGAAATTCATAAAGTAACTTGGCTTCAGATTGTACGAGTTTGGCGTGCCAATCTACGGGGGGGGAAGCAATCATGCCGTTTTCAGCAACTCTCCCCCGTAAACCTGTCTGATAAAAATTTAGATAATCCGTTCTCCACTCTTCGTAGAGTGTAGTGAGCGTTTCCGGGTAGGGAAGCGTCACGTTGAGTTGCTGTCCTTGTCCCCAAGACAACTCAAACAGACAAAATTTCTCGATTCGTTGGACTTTTAGGTAGAAAACGGCAGCACTGTGGCTCATATCAATGTAAGGTTGGGGATGAAATGATTAACGATGCACCCTTTTCCAAAAACTTGTTTTAGCCTTTTGTGTGATGAATTAGAAATCAAAATTTTAAACTAAAGTTGAGGTTAGGGTTTTAACCATTCCTCTGTCTTATACAATCATGAATTATCACTAGAGTCGTTGTGATCAGGCTGAGATGAGAATCCATGCTTCTAATCCTCTAGTGCAGCGCGGCGGAAATAACTATCCAGTTGACAAAGGTAATAAGGCTTACGGTACAAGCAATGTTGCTTCTGCCTTCTGCCTCCTGCCTTCTGCCTTCTTGCACTAGCCACTGGCAAACACATGGCGTACTCATCTTTATATCTCTCAGCCGTATCGGACTTATGCAAAAGGTGTAATTCACACACAGCTTTGCGCTCTCGCTTCTACTCCCCTATGAGGATTGAGGCACGGCTATAACAGTTTTAAATCATTTGTGAGATTTTATTTTTTCACAAACCACTCCAAGCACAGAGGCACAGAGGGCACAGAGGAGAGAAAGGGAGAATCTCATGAATTATTTAGGACGGCGCTATCTCGATGATGGTGTACGAGTGCATCCCCACAAGAGCACAATGCCTGCCCTGTCCTTTAATGCTCTTGATCAAAAAAATTGCAGATGGCTTCTTCACAGGCATGTTCACCGAAAGTTTTAATAATCTCTCTAGCCTCCTGGTAGCACTTCACGCCTTGAGCCTGTAAACCCAAACGGTCATAGACGCTGACTAAATGCTGTAGTAACTTGGCGATCGCTACTGTCTCATCGAGAAATCGATCAACCCTAGCCGTGTAATTGTAAGCTTGCAAAATCCCTAACGCTTGTAGGTGATACCACACAGCCCGAGCACGATCGCCCATTTTGTAGTGAACAGCTCCTATGTAATCAATGGTTCTGGCTTTAACGCTCGGTGATTCACCCACATCCTGCCGCATTTCCCAGACTTGCTGATATAGTTCCATCGCCCGTTGATCTTGGTTGAGCCGGACGTAAGCTGTCGCAATACTTTCTAGAACCTTGGCCTCACCCTTGCGGTTACTGAGTTTTTGGTAAATCGTCAACGCTTGCTCAAAGAAGGCCAATGCCTGACGATACCGCCTCATCTGCAAATAAATTTCCCCAATATTGTGCAGCGCAGTCCCTTCTCCATCGAGGGAATGTCCTAAACCCTGAAACTCTTCTAGGGCTTGACGAGAACAGGTCAGTGCCTGCTCCAACTGACCTAAACTGTTGTAAAGCGCTCCGAGGTGATTGAGTAAAAGGGCGATACCCGCCTTGTTTCCAATTTGCTTAAAAATCTCTACAGCTCGTAAATAAACCCTCAGCGCCTTGTACTCTTGACCCGTTTGGCGATAAGCGGCTCCCAAGTAATTGAGAATCACACCAACGCTTACCTGATTCTCTAGGGATTGAGCCAATTGCAAAGATTGCTTTAGGCAATTAATGCCCCAAGCGTGTTCTCCGAGTTTGCAGTGAATAATCCCGATGCGTTTGAGGATGTTAACTTGGTTCGCCCGGTTATTTTTGGCTTGGGCAATTGTTAAAGCTTGTTGCAACGTCTTGAGGCTGGCTTGCAGTTGACTGGAATCATCCTGTAGCTCAGCTGGTTGGGGAAGTACTAGACTTTCTAGGCTTGAGCTTCCCTGATTCAGTAATTCGCTCGTAACGCAGGCGTTTGCTTTTTGCTGCTGTTTTGGGGCTATCGTCTGCGGCGGTGTGGGATGCCCAATGGTTGATGTTGTGCCTAACGTTGATGCTAAACTCGATGCCCTGTAGTGGCTACCGTTATGGCTAACGGCATGGCCTTGGGCCGTGTCCTCATAGGAGGTTCGCTTTGAGTGATCCTTGTGACCTCGTTGAGCGCGATCGCTCTCCCATGAAACGTGGTACGATTCTTCACCCTGTTCATAGTGTCGTCCGAATTTCGCTTCAGCTTGATAATCAAGACAAGATTGCATGGTCAAAGTTCTCTCTCAATTGATTAGAGGTTTTTTACTTAATTGGCTATACCTCTGACCTTTGAAAGGATATGCACTTACAGTTTCAGTAGATCCCTGACAAAAGTCGATTTTTCTTCCCTAGCTAGAATACTTATCTCCCTTTCGTCAGCCCTTTATGCAAGCTGTCTCTTAATCTTGGGGATTAAAACTAAAGGGAGGTAAGGTCTGTTCGATCCCTGAGGGTAAGCTGACGGTGACGATAAATTTCTCATCCCAAGTCCCCACAACACGGGTAAAGAAATAGGAATTACGCGGTTGTGCATCCAACATCCGTTCTACTAAAATGCCCGTTTGGTCGCTGACTCGTAATTGCACACCCGTGGGTAGCTGAGTGCCTGGAGTAGCCCCTAACACCAGTAATAACGTCCATTCAGGAATCGAGCCAGAGAGCAAAGGCCATGTGACGGCATAGAGGCGTAAAGGCATTCCCGCTAACCGCAAATCCCGATAAGCTCCCCGCGCTTCGAGAGGAATCTCGACTTCCGTCTGCCGCAGTTGGGTGACAATGGCTTGAAATTCCTCCACCGGCGATCGCATCGCCCTCATTGGAGCCAAGCTGGGTAGCAGCACCCACGACAATTCTTGCGCCAACTCATCGAGTTCACCCAACAACCAGCGCCCAGCATTCACGGCGGGTTGGGTGACCATTTGCAGCGTGTCGGCGAGGTGTTTTTTGAGCGCGGTGAGCGACTCTGGCTGTCCGGCTGGCTGTTGTAATTGATACACCCAGTTCAGTAGCTCCGGATTCGTAAGAACCAATGTTCCCTGCTCCCATGTCAAAACTTGCCACAACTGGCGATCCGATGATTGTAAATTAGGCAACAAGGCTTCCAGTTCCGAACGCTGACGCGCTAGCTGCATCGATCGCTGGCTCACGCGTTCAGGTAAGGGGATGGCGGTCGGTTCTAGACAGCGCAAATTCAGCAACAAGCGGTCGGAATTGTGGTCAAAGCAGTTTAAAGGTAACTGATAAGTCCAATCTTCTTGGGCCTCTAAATAACGTTGATCGCGTTGATTCACCAACTGTTCGTAAGATAAGAAACCTTGAACGAGGGCAGTTTCTTGTTCTTCTTGCACTTCTACCAAAACATAAAAATGCGCCACATATTCCGGTAAATCTACAACAGCTCTAGGGAGAGTGACTTCTTCATCCGTGAGGCTACCCATGGCAATCAGGCAAAGTTTAAATTGACCTACTTGCAAATGACTCACGGCATCAATCGCATTCGCCATAAATGGCTGCAAAACGGTACATTTTTCTTTATTGAGCGTTAAATCTGTGGCTCGCGCTCCTAGCCATTCCTCAAAACCGCCGAGTGCCAGCGCGTTGAGGTAAGTTTGCCACTGCCGTTCTTCATGGGAAATTTGAGCACTCAAGTTTAAGGCTTGGTCAAAAACAGCGGGTGATAAGTTGATAGCTTCGGTGGGCAAAACATCAAAATCAAGCCACATTTGAGCAGTACGATTTGAGAAATTAGTCATTGTTAGATCTCCTAGTATCGAGGTAGAGGCAGAGTCTCTCGGCAAAGAGACTCGTGGTGGTTGTTTGGTTTTTGGTGCCAGTAGCTGTGGAAGCTTCCGTTGCTGCTTCTTGGATGAGCTGAGTCACTTGCTCGTCGAGAGCCTCTTCAAGTTGCTTACTAAGAGCATTGAGGCGTTCCGGATCAGTGTATATTTTGGCTTGTTCGATCACGCGATCGCGTAATAGCACTAAGAATTGCTGTTGAATATCAGCACGAAAGGCTTTCAACTGCAACAACCTTGAGACATGAAATTGGGCTTGTAAATTTACGGCTTTGGCAATTGCTCCCATTGACTTTCCCTGACAGTGAAACAACTGCAAGGCCGTGAGAAAATTCTGGGCTTTCTGGGGGTCTTTGTGGTGTAATTTCCGTGCTTTATCTTCAGTTACTTTGGCGAGCGCTTGGTCTAAACAAGTGATGAATTGTTGACGGTAAGAGAGTAAAAACTCGGTTTGCTCGTCAGTCGTATTTCGGTCGTCGATAAAGTCACGAAACCAAGTCCGATCGGCTGAAGCATTACTATTAACAGGGGCGTCTATAGATTCTGTAGGAAGAGAGCCACCTCGAACATGAATTCGGTAATCTCTGAGCATCGAGGCCATTTCTTGGAGTTTGGCCATGATGGTTTCGGGGCGAAACCGCTCTCCGGTTTGAGTCAATAGGCGCATTCGCATTTGTTCGAGTTGTTCCCTCGTGGGTGGCAGGCACTGTCCCTTGATTCCCTGTTGTCGTGATTGGAGGCGTTGCGCCCGATAGACGGCATGGTAGCTGTCTAGAAGTCGTTTGGACTGCTCAATTTCAAACGATGTCAGTTGGTGAAACTGCGAAAAAATCCGCTGAATTTGTTTGGAACTGGTATCGTTGAGAATGGCCCAATCACTGACGAGATAAACGCCGTGTTCGAGCAAAAAAGTATTGAGTTCTCGGTGATGCTTCACCAACCGGGTTGTCCAGGTGCCTAAACTGCTTTGCTCTGGATTAAAGCTTTGCAGAATTTCCTGGGGCAAAGATTGATAAGACGTCGAGACGGCAGGGGTCGCGTTTCGCCTCAATCGGCGGCTATCGTCATCTAAGACACAGCGTAGTAAATCGCTACAGGTGAAGCCGTGTTCACTCCCAAACTGGGCTTCTAATTGCAGGCAAACACGCTCGATTTGGATAGAGATAAAGCATAAGAGACACAGTTGTGATAAAAAGCGCTTACTGGTATCGTTAGTCTCTGGTTCAGTAGCTTCTCGCATCCAATGCAGCAGTTGACGCTGGATCAGAGCATCCGGTACTTCGCTTTCAGGCGTAAATTCCGGAAATGAAGCTAAGAAAAACGTCTTTGCCGAGGGAATTTCCTCGATTTTGCGTTTTCCCGCCGCCTCAATTTTTACAATTGTCCAGTATCTCGATGCAGCACTCATTGCAATTTAATCGGGTGACAGATGATCTAGTATCACTACTGAACCGTGTCTTTAAGCAAGGCTCGAATCAGCGAGTAACTTGCAACTGAAGGCTAAGTGAGCGATGCTCTCCTCGTCCTGAAGTAAGGGATAATTCCCAACCTTAGCTTTCCCTTTCACTGGTTTCACCTCCCTTAGACTGGATTTAATGGCTGAGTTGGCATAAGATTTTGTTCTCTCCGTGATATCTAACTCTGAGCCGGGTTAGCTTATGCAGCCGATGCGGACTGGCAGAAATAATCCACCAGTTCTTTTGTAGGTATTTCTCCCCCTCCCCCTCTCCCACTCCCAATCCCCCAATCTCCCAAATCTGCATAACCTTCCCGTCCACAGAGAGATAGGTAAGTAGATAGGTAAAACAATGGGTACGAGGTAGCTATGAAGAGGCGTCTACTCTCTAGCATGTTCATTACAGCCTGTCTGTGGGCGATTGCGAATCTTTCTGAGTATCAGTCGGCATCCCCATCAGCGGCAAAACCATCTCTAACCACAGCCACTAAGCTGTTGTCCAATTATCAGAATTAACCTGCCGGACTCTTAGATTAGCCGAGTTGAGCGCGATCGCATCTTCAGGACATAGCAATTGCACCATCAAGGAGTCATCCCTTGGAGTTTGCCAAGAACGGCAAAAGGTCGTTCAATAGTTGATTGTTGCTCAGAAAGAGAAATATGACACCCCTGCAAATCGCTGTCCTGATCGGGTTATTCTTTGTTGCCCTCAAGTTTGTCGCCTCTCTCTTTGGCTACGGCAACACCCGCCTCCTGAATAATTTAGTGACAGTCATTCTCAGTGTCTTCGTGACGTTTGAAATTGTTAAGCTGGTGCAAGCGATCGCACTGCGCTTGGGCGTCGCCTGAACGATGGATTTAACGGGCTGTTTGCGATCTGCTGCGAGCCAACTGTCCTTGGAAAAAGCACCTCTACCCTAAATTATAAAATAATTGTTAAGCTTTTTCTCCCCGCTGCCCTTGATGGGGCCGAAGCGGCAGCTCGATCGCAAACTCGCTACCTTGTCCCTCTAACGATGTCACTTCTAATCGACCCTTGTGATGCTCGACGACAATCTGGTAACTCGTTGTTAAACCTAACCCCGTACCCGTGCCAATCGGTTTAGTCGTAAAGAATGGGTCGAAAATCCGAGAGCGTACTGACTCACCCATCCCGCACCCATTGTCAGAAATCCGAATAAACAGGCGCGGGATTAGGGATGAAGCTGGATGTCCATCCTCTTGACTCCTCAGTTCTATCATCCCCGTGCAAATCTGAATACAAGGTACAAACCCCTCATCTGCCTCCGGATGCTTGACTCTGTTTTCTGGGGACACCTGAGTCTTACAGCGAGCCGCAATCGCATCGATCGCATTCGTCAAAATATTCATAAACACCTGATTGAGCTGACCGGCATAGCACTCCACCAGGGGCAAATCCCCATACTCCTTGATCACCTTAATCGCCGGGTATCCAGTAATTTCACAGAGTCGGCTTTGCAGAATCATCAAGGTGCTGTCTATTCCCTCATGGATATTCACCTCTTTCATCTGAGCCTCGTCATAGCGAGCAAAATTCCTGAGTAATCGCACAATCTCACGGATGCGCTCGGCACCCACTTGCATGGAACTCAGTAACTGGGGAAAATCGTCCATCAAAAAATCCAGCTCAATCGCTTCGATCTCCTGCTGGATGCTCGGTGGCGGTAAGGGATAATGTTCCTGATAAAGCTGCAAAACTCGGAAAAGGTCGGTGCTGTAATCCTTGGCATGGGATAGATTCCCGTAGATGAAACTCACCGGATTGTTAATTTCATGGGCAATCCCCGCTACCAATTGCCCCAGTGACGACATTTTTTCTGTATGAATCAGTTGTGCCTGGGTTTGTTGCAGATCCGCCAGGGCATGTTGTAGTTGGAGTGCTTGTGCCTTGAGTTGCATTTCCGATTGCTGCAACTGCTCTAAGGCTTGGCTCAATTCAGCCGTTCGCTCTTGCACCCGAATTTCTAAATCTAACTTGGCTTGTTGCAGCGCTTGTGCCGCCAGTTTGCGATCGGTGATATCCATCACCGTGGCAAAATACCGAATGAGTTGACCTTGGCGATCAAAAGTAGGTTGCCATTTTGTAGAAATATATCGAATCGAACCATCGGGTCGTTGCAGGCGACAGTCAAATTCACAAGGTTCCCCTTGTTGGATGACGTGAGCGATCGCTTGAGTGGCAGCGTCCACATCCTCTGGATGGATCTGTTGCATATATTCGCTGTAATCGCGTGGCATCTCCCCTGGCTCCAAGCCAAAGATCCGCAAGAGTTCTTCCGAGCCCGTAATCCGATTCGTGGTTAAATCCAGTTCCCCACTCCCCACATGAGCAATTCTTTGGGCTTCAGCCAGAGTGGCTTGGCGTTGAGAGAGGGTGACAAAGGAACCTTGTAACTGCTGAGCCATATGATAAAAGGCTCTAGCCAGAACACCGAGTTCATCACAGCGCTCAATGGGTACAGTCTGGTTCCATTCCCCTCTTGTCAGAGCAGTAGCCGCCGCCGCCAGACGTAGAATGGGTTGAGTAATCCACTGGTACGTCAAACACCCCAACAAGGTGGCCAACACCAAGGCACCCAAGCAGAGCATGATGGTAGAGCGAGTGTTCTGATCAATGCGTTCCTGAAAATCCGTCTCAGGCACAACCACCACCATCAGCCAGTCAGGTAGCAGCGCCGCATCGGTTAATTCATTGTTTCCTTCTCGGAGTGGGGTGACTCGCAGGAATTGTCGTCGATTTTCAATCTTAAAGGTAAGCTGCTGACTGCTGTTAATCTCAGAGAGGTCGCCGAAGCGTTGGGTCAAATACCGCGTGGTGCGTCGAGTTAGGGAATTGCGGCTTTTGGATGCCTGGAGGCGTTTCGTCGTACCGTCTTCAATTACAAAGGGTTTCTCTGGTGTCGAGGTGGCAATTAACTCTCCAGTGCGTTCGATAATAAAGGTCTGTCCCGTCTGTGCAATTTTTAAGCGCTGCAAGAATGCACCGATCTGGGAAAGGCTGGAACCCGCATCCAAAACGCCTTGTAGGGTTCCGGTGCGTTCAAAGATGGGACGGACGGCATCGGTGCTGAGTTCTCGATTCTCAATC
Organism: Microcoleus sp. AS-A8; assembly: GCA_039962225.1. Lineage (NCBI taxonomy): Bacteria > Bacillati > Cyanobacteriota > Cyanophyceae > Oscillatoriales > Microcoleaceae > Microcoleus > Microcoleus sp. AS-A8. Next base: position 423,424 of record JAMPKV010000003.1, on the reverse strand, counting down.
CATAGATAGACATCCGTCCAAGTCGGCCCCCCTACTTTCACAGCGGTTTGATAAAAGGCTCGCCGCCGAGGGTCATAATCCGGTTCGCTATGCAAAAACTTCCCTCGTTTTCCCTCCTCGGAAAGGGTATAGGTATGACGGGATGTACCCGTCGCCGCATCCTTAACCCTGACTAAAAATTGACCGTCGTTCTGACGCAAAACCTCAACATAATCCCCATTTTCTTTGCCTAAGGCTAAGTAACCTAGGGAATCAAAGGTTTGGAGTTGATTCCAGAAGTAGCGCTCTAAAGTTGGAAGATCGTTGATATTTAATAAACCGAGATTGATAGCATCGGCATTCAGGTGGTTGGCGATTTGAGGGACTTTCAGGTAAGAATTGAGGTGCTGCTCAAGACGCTGGGTGATTTCTCGATGTAACTGGGTTGTGACCTCCTGAACTGCTTTCTGTCCACTGCGTAGGGAGATCCACCCTGTAACTCCTACAACGGCACAGATCTGGAGGACGAACGGCACCACCAGCAGAATGCGGAGTGGTACTTTTTCCGAGACCTTAAAAACCCGATTGGCTAAAGAGTGGATGAACATTACACACTCAGATCATCAGTCCTGTAAGTAAGCTTACTCCCGGAGTAGAGCATAGGAGTTTTCGCAACCCTCTTCAGTAAGGTCGTTTTCAGGAACCCTGCAACACATCTGTAGCCTCAAATTGGGATGCATTGAAGCCGCGATCGGTTCTGTGAGCCTCATAACTAGTTCTGTTTGTCATACCGAAAGCCGAAATCATCATAATCTCTTAAAGGGTCAATTCTACTGATTTGTTGGCCACACTCCGCAGCCTGCATGAGGGAGCCTCAATCGTCGGTATCCTCTCTCGTGCATTATGATTCAAACTTTTAGCATTTATCTATCCGGCTGGGAAAGTGCCTCAAAAAGGCCGATTTAGCCGACTCATCGTGGCGTTGAAGCAACCTACCGCACTATGAAGCACACTTGGATTAAATTTGTTTTTGATCGAAATACTTATGTCGTTAATCTAGATGGCATCAGTAGTTTTGCTTGTGCTGAAAATGGTCGGTTGATGTTTTCGTTACCCAATGCTAAGGTTCCGGTTGTGATTCATCGACAAAATAATCCAGAAGCTTACCAACAAATTTTAGACTATATTGGAAAGACTACTGGACACTCTCTAGTGGGTTAGTGGCGGTAACTTTTTATTCGGCAGATTTCAGGATTATGAAAACTAATTTTTCAATAGGTTTAATTGTTGCTTTTTCAAAGGGATTAATAAACTTTGCTTTTAATGGTTTAACAGGAAACTATGAAAAAAAAGCTGAGGTTATTATTAATGATATCCTAAGAGACGATTATAACACGGGTCATCAATTTGTCTGCATGTTTTCTAACTACATTTTTTATGACTTAAAAAACAAGAGGAATTTGTATTTGGCTTTTCAGACGATGAATCCCTCGTCGAAGGATACGAAGTAGTAGAATATGACCACGAAATTAATCAACGAGCAGCGCAAAAAGAACTCACTCCAAGACCAAAAATTAAGAGTTTATATAAAATAGATGAGGCAAGGATAGAAGAAAGTCTCAGGATGCTTAAAGAATTAGAGACAGAAGAAGAAGGAATAATAGAAGAACAATTTATAAATAAAGACAGCCTAATTCTAGAAGAAGGGTTTCGGATTTTAGCGATAACTAATCTACCTCCTATCGGGGCAGTGGTTATCGGTAAAGAGGGAAAATATTTCTTAGCTAAAATTGAAAGTGAGAATCATGAAATATCGTTTTCAGATTTTTTAGATTTAGATTTGACGAGTGAAGGATTTCTGATTAAGCCCTACGCTAATTACTTGTTCGTTGTTACTCGTTGGGGAAAATTCTTAAAAATCATCGACATTGAAGGACAAGCAAAGATAGCTTTTTCCCAGGAATTTTCTTTTTCAGATAGTCAGGTTGGAAAAATTATTGATATGTGTCCTTATTAGAACTATTGCAAAAATACAAAACAAAGCACCCCAACCCAATCCTCACTAAAGCTCCGGTCCTCGAATTCGCGGGGAGGGAGTTAGTTTCCCCCAAAATACAGGGAAGGGGGGTGAATTCGACGTTTGCCAGAGGTCTATTCATGAGTACTTTTTACTAAGCGGCAGCGTCATGCGTCGTCTTCACTGATTTTGATTCGTGGCAAGTCTACCACAGCTTCAAGGATGGGTTCTAAAGCTTAAAGAAACTCAAAATCCTGGGTATCAATCTATAGAAAGAAAGAAGTATCCTTTTGAAGGGATAATACTTGCGATACTCTAGAAGATTCGACTTAGTTCTAGCATTTGGTGTTATGTCTCAGCCCACCATAGAATCAATCCTTCAAGAAAAGCGGTTATTCCCACCCTCTACTGAGTTTTCCCAGAAAGCTCACATCAAGAGTCTGGAAGAGTACCAACAACTCTACGATAAGGCGAAAGCTGACCCCCAAAAGTTTTGGGCTGATTTAGCGGAAACTGAGTTGGACTGGTTCCAGAAGTGGGATACCGTACTCGACTGGCAACCGCCGTTTGCCAAGTGGTTTGTCTGCGGGAAAATTAATATTTCTTACAACTGTCTTGACCGGCATCTGACGACATGGCGTCGGAATAAGGCGGCATTGATTTGGGAAGGGGAACCGGGAGACTCGCGGACTCTGACGTATGCCCAATTGCACCGGGAAGTTTGCCAGTTTGCCAATGTGTTGAAACAACTGGGTGTGCAAAAAGGCGATCGCGTGGGTATCTACATGCCCATGATTCCAGAAGCGGCGATCGCAATGCTCGCTTGTGCCAGAATTGGTGCGGCTCATAGCGTAGTATTCGGGGGATTTAGTGCGGAAGCCTTGCGCGATCGCTTAATTGATGGCGAAGCTAAGTTGGTAGTGACTGCGGATGGCGGGTGGCGCAAAGATGCGATCGTTCCTCTCAAAGATCAAGTAGACAAAGCCTTAGCTAATGGTGCCGTCCCCAGCGTCGAAAACGTCCTCGTGGTTGAGCGTACCAAACAAAAAACCCACATGGAACCCGGACGCGACCATTGGTGGCATGAGTTACACAAAGGTGTGTCAGCCGATTGCCCTGCCGAACCGATGGATAGTGAGGATATGCTGTTCATTCTCTACACCAGTGGCAGCACCGGCAAGCCCAAGGGTGTTGTGCACACCACGGCGGGTTACAACCTCTACACCCACATGACAACCAAGTGGATTTTTGACCTCCAGGATACGGATGTCTATTGGTGTACCGCTGATGTGGGGTGGATTACCGGTCACAGCTACATTGTTTATGGCCCCTTGTCCAATGGTGCTACTACATTGATGTACGAAGGTGCTCCTCGTGGTTCAAATCCCGGTGCCTTCTGGGATGTGATTGAAAAACACGGAGTTAACATCTTCTACACCGCCCCCACGGCGATTCGCGCTTTTATTAAGATGGGTGAACAGCATCCCAAGGCGCGTAATCTTTCTTCCTTGCGACTGCTGGGAACGGTGGGAGAACCGATTAATCCCGAAGCTTGGATGTGGTACCACCGCGTGATTGGCGGTGAACGCTGTCCGATTGTCGATACTTGGTGGCAAACGGAAACCGGCGGGATTATGATTACTCCCCTACCTGGTGCCATCCCCACGAAACCCGGTTCTGCCACTCGTCCTTTCCCCGGAATTCTTACTGATGTTGTGAATTTGGAGGGGAATTCAGTTGGGGATAACCAGGGCGGTTATTTAGTGGTGAAGCACCCTTGGCCGGGGATGATGCGAACAGTTTACGGTGACCCTGATCGCTTCCGTCGCACCTACTGGGAACACATTACACCCAAAGATGGGGAGTATGTCTATTTTGCGGGGGATGGTGCGAGGAAGGATGAAGATGGTTACTTCTGGGTGATGGGGCGCGTGGATGACGTGATTAGCGTGGCTGGACACCGTCTGGGCACAATGGAAATTGAGTCAGCGCTAGTCTCTCACCCAGCGGTGGCTGAAGCGGCGGTGGTTGGGAAGCCGGATGAGTTAAAAGGGGAAGAAGTGTTTGCTTTTGTTACCCTCGAAGGCGATCACACTCCGAGTGAGGAGTTAGCCAAGGAACTGAAGCAGCATGTAGTGCAGGAGATAGGTGCGATCGCACGTCCCGGTGAAATTCGGTTTACGGATGCGCTGCCCAAGACGCGATCGGGTAAGATTATGCGTCGGTTGTTGCGAAATCTTGCCGCCGGTCAGGAAGTTGCGGGTGATACTTCGACGTTGGAAGACCGGGGAGTGTTGGATAAATTGCGCGAAGGGGCGTAGGGATTTTAGATTTTAGATTTTGGATTAATAATCAATCCGAAATTTTGTAGGGGCACGGCATTGCCGTGCCCTTATGTCAAACAACTTCGCGATCGCATCCATCTCAACTATGCCCTATGCTCCCGAAAAACATCACCGCCGTTCTATTCGTCTAAAAGAATACGATTACACCCAACCGGGAGCCTATTATATTACCCTCTGTACCAAGGCGCGGCAATGTCTATTTGGTGATGTGGTCAAGGGCGAAATGCATTTAAATTCTTTGGGTAATATTGCCTTCACCTGTTGGCAGACAATTCCCGATCATTTTCCCCATGTTGAATTAGATGTTTTTGTAATAATGCCGAATCATCTACATGGAATTTTGGTGATTAGCGATACCTTGATTAGGGCACGGCAATGCCGTGCCCCTACGATAGAACAAAATCATATCCCCAAAACAGAAAAATTTGGTAAACCTGTATCCGGTTCTATCCCTACGGTGATTCGTTCTTATAAAAGCGCTGTTACTAAAAGAATTAATGCTATTTGCAATACCAAATACACATCATTAATTTGGCATCGCGCTCTTTACGAACACATCAGCCGCGATGAAGCATCTGTGCATAATATCCGACGATATATTGTAGAAAATCCTTGGCGTTGGGCAGATGATCCAGAAAATCCCCAGCATTATCCAGAAAATCAGGGACTCCTGCTCGATCTGCCTTTCTGAATCATGATCAAATTGTGGGCGAGATGTAGGCATAGGATAATATCATGCCCTATACCCACTGAGCTAAACATATCGTTACAAAACACGACATCCCCCCTCTGCACTTCCGCGATACTGTGAATAGTCACTTGGGTAGTGTTTTTTGTGTCGAACCCATTCCCACACAATCCGCCTAATTACATCCCCACAACCGCAGTGAAGATATACCCAATCTCTACTGAGTTGGTGCGGGAACTCATCCGGGTGCAGGATTACCTGGGGTGATGAGTTCAGGCAAGATTGTGGCACAGATAATTGAAGCCTAGTGTTAAGGCGGTTTAAGGACGGTGATGAACGAGCTAGATCATTGCTATAGAATACTGGGGTTAGAGCCAGGAGCCTCTCTCGAAGAGGTGAACCAGGCTTATAAAGATTTGGCGTTTATTTGGCATCCCGATCGCGTTCCCAGCGATAATTCTCGGCTGCGGGAAAAAGCAGCGGAAAAACTCAAGGAGATTAATCACGCTCGCGATCTGTTGCGCTCGGCTCGACGCAAGGGTCAAAATCAAACAGCACAAACTACGCGATCGCCTTCTCCTGCACCGCAACGTGCTCAATATACACAACCCCGCTCCCAAGAGCGATACTCCCAAAGGGAAACCACGGCACAATCGCGATCGCAATCTTACTCCCAAACTCGATCACCCAATCCTGATTTGAGTGGAGCCGACTTTCGAGGAGCTGACTTAAAAGAAAAAGATTTGTCAGGACGCAATTTGAGTCATGCAAATCTAAGTAATGCGAACTTGAGTGATAGCTTTTTGCATAAGGTCAATCTTCAGGGAGCGAACTTGGAAAAGGCAAATCTTTTTAGAGCGAACCTATTTCAAGCCAACCTGAATCAAGCTAACTTAAGGGACGCTAACTTAATTGGAGCTGATTTGAGTGGCGCTGATTTGAGTGGTGCTGACTTAAGGGGAGCTAAAGTTGGGACAGGCGATCGAATTTTGGTCAAACTAACAGGAGCCAATTTGTCTGGAGCCATCTTACCTGATGGTCGAATTCATGCCTAAGCGATCGTACTTTTAAACATTTGTAGAGCGATTGATTCTAAGGGCAAAGACATCTTGCTTCTACCCCACCCCTCTGGCTCTCCCCTTTTAGGGGAGATGGCAGAGGACGAAGCCTTTTATTCACGGGAGGGATGGGAGGGGTTTCAAGCATTTATTCCAGATAGGTTTCTGATACGGCTATTCCGCCTTGGGCCAAATTGAGCCAAGACGGAATGGGCGTCATTATTGGGTTTTTTATGATGACATCCTGACGTCTCCTACCAATGACCGCTCTGCTGGGGATTTTAGACCCCCGTCGGTAGTCACAAAGTGGAGTAAGCGATAAAAACTCCACACCGTTGATGTCTGTTAGTTATATGCACTGTCTGTACATCTGACATCGCTCTGCTTTGATGTACAAGTATGGGTCACAGCGGTAAAACTCCCATCCAGTACCTTTTCTTTTCGTCTTTAAAGTTACCAATCTTTTCGTCAATTCTTTCTCGCTCTTGCGACAGAATCTAAATCATTCTTTAGATAGAAGTGACAAAAACATTGCTTGCTCGTAACTTTTAAACCTTATATTCTAACCAACTGTTCAAACCTTAAAAATAAAGAAAATATAAAGAAATTAGAGCGCCCAACTCTCGAATTAGAAATTCCGCATTCAGTTTCAACAGCGTCGCTTTGCCAGCCGATTTTTCACAACATTCCCTACATTCTTGTTTGAGATTAAAGATTAATTAACCCGGAGGCAATAGTTGTTTTGGGCTTCACCCTTCCTGCTTCAGCTCAATTCATTCTTCGGGTAGAAAGCTCGGCAGATTGACTGTGCCACTATTAATTTTATGAATACTAATACTATAGAACGTCTCGCGACCCTCAATCGTATCCGCAAACTCAGCCGCTTGATGGATACAGCTATTGGTATCCCTGGCACCAAATTTCGTATTGGGTTAGACCCAATCATCGGTCTAATCCCAGGTGCAGGGGACATAATTAGTACAGGTTTTTCGGCTTACATTATTTATCTAGCAACTCGCTTTGGCATTCCCAGTCAAGATCTCCAAAGAATGATCTTGAATATTGGTCTGGAAGCTGTTGTGGGTACACTACCTCTGGTTGGTGATTTGTTCGACGCTTATTACAAGTCGAATATCCGCAATCTAGCCATTTTAGAGCAACATCTTCAGGCCACTGAGCCAGAAATTGAAGAGCTTGCTTCTACTCTCTATGATGTTCAAGAGCCGATAGCACGCCGATAAATATCCAGATGGTTTTTTTTACGTAAACAATTTTAAAAGATAGGGCTAATTTGAGACCCATCAATAGACAATTGACTTAAGAAAGCTGCTGTTTTCAAAGGAGGTAAAATTTTCTGAGCTAAATTTACCTTTTCGTCTAATTGTGTGATGAAGCGTCTCCAGAGAAAGCCCGCTGGTTTCGCCACTTCAAAAGTTGGAATTATCAAAACTGGAGCCAGGTAAATCTGAGCCACTCCTGTGCATCGCAGCTACACAAGGGTTGTGTGCGGCGGCGGGTGGGCGAGTTGACAAGGATGGCTCGTTGTTTTGATCGGCTACATGGGATTGAAGCGTACTCAGGAACGGAGATTGGATCAGTCATTCTGGAGAAAGAACTCAAGCGGATGGGGGACAGCATCAGAGTACAATCTCAACTCGGCCAAGGCAGTCGATTTGGAGTGAAAGTCAGTAGGCTTATACAATACGACACATCACCTATCAAAGCAAATGAGCTGAAATCTCCTAGGCTGAAGTTAAGCTAATGGAGGTGCCTTAGAAATGATGACACAGACAATTTTGCTCGTAGAAGATAATCCGGCTGATATTCTTTTAATTCAACGTGCCTTTCGCCAAGCAGACTTATCCCATATTTCTCTACAAATTGTTAGAGATGGAGATGCAGCGGTTCTGTATCTTAGTGGTGAAAGAGAATATTTAGACCGAGAACGCTATCCCCTACCCATGCTCATGCTACTAGACCTAAAGCTGCCCCGCCGCTCAGGTCATGAAGTCCTAGAATGGCTCCGACAGCAACCCGACCTCAAACGTCTGCCGGTCATTATGTTAACGTCGTCGAGAGAAGTATTTGATGTTAACCAAGCTTATGAGTTAGGGGCTAATTCTTATTTAGTCAAACCGATTGGTTTCGCGGCTTTAGTAGAAATGTTGAAGACTCTTAACCTATACTGGCTAATGCTCAATGAACCGCCAGAAGTTCAGTATAGTTAACGCCTATTTTATATTGTTATAGAACTATTGATTCAAACGCCTTGCACAAAGAGCAGTTTGAACATTCCTTACAAAGCCGATGCCCTACATCCTTGTCATTGATGACAACCCGACTGACCGCCTGCTAATTATTCGCGAGTTGGAGCGAAAATTTACAGAACTTCAAGTTAAAGAAATCATTAATACCAAAGTCCTTGCACAAGCCATAGAGCAAGGGGGCTTTGATGTGGTCATAACCGACTATCAACTGGGCTGGAGTGATGGACTCACCGTACTCAAGCAGTTTAAGTCCCGCTATCCTGAGTGTCCTGTGATTATGTTTACCAACAGCGGTAACGAAGAGATTGCCGTGGAAGCCATGAAATCAGGACTGGATGATTACATCATCAAGGCTCCTAATCGTTATAATCGATTGCCCACGGCTGTAAAGTTTGCGTTGGAGCGGACTGAACTTCGGCAAAGAGCCCAACGTTTAGAGCAAGAGCGAGATCTATTGCTGGCACAAGAACGAGCGGCTCGTGCCCAAGCCGAAGAAGCCAATCGTCTCAAAGATGAGTTTCTCGCGAACCTCTCTCATGAATTGCGTACACCCCTCAATGCCATGTTCGGTTGGGTGCAACTTTTGCGACTCCAGAGGTTGAAGGATGATGACTACAGACGAGCAACGGAAACCATTGAGCGCAACGCCAAGTCTCTGGCGCAAATCATAGAAGACTTGCTCGATGTTTCCCGCATCGTTACGGGCAAGCTGGCCCTGAATATGCATCCCGTCGAACTCATTCCAGTCATTGAGGCGGCTCTTTCTACCGTGCGCCCCGCCGCACAGACGAAGGATATTGAGATCGAATGCAAGCTAGACCCCAAAGCAGGTGCCATTTTAGGGGATGCGATGCGCTTGCAGCAGATTATCTGGAATCTGTTGTCCAATGCGGTCAAGTTTACCCCGCAAGGCGGACGAGTTCAAATTCAGTTGGCGCGAAGGGGAGCGAAAGTTGCCCTGATGGTCAGCGACACGGGCATTGGCATTTGTCCTGAGTTTTTACCCTATGTGTTTGATCGCTTTCGCCAAGCCGATAGCTCCAGCACTCGTCAACAGGGTGGACTAGGATTGGGATTAGCGATCGTGCGTCATCTCGTTGAACTCCAAGGTGGCACGGTTCAAGCTGAGAGTCTGGGTAAGGAACAAGGGGCAACTTTTACGATCCAATTTCCCCTGTTAGCCATTCGCACTCCACCCAAGGATGGTGAGCCGGAATCGGCGACTAATAAGACCTCAGGTATTCTCAACGGTGTGAAGGTACTGGTTGTGGATGACCAAAGCGACGTTCGTGAGATCATGGAACTCCTGCTGGAAGAGTATGACGCTCAAGTGAAGACGGCGGGTTCAGTAGAGGACGCGATCGCCGCCTTTGCCGCGTTTCAACCCGATGTGCTGATCAGTGATATTAGTATGCCAATTCAGGACGGTTATGATTTGATTCGCCAAATCAGGGCAATGGTTGCTGAGCAGGCCGGGAAAATTCCCGCACTCAGCCAAGCTATGCCGAAGGCGATCGCACTGACGGGCTATGCTGGAGACGAAGACCGCGATCGCGCCTTGGCTGCCGGGTTCCATCTCCACCTATCCAAACCCGTCGATGCGGCTGAATTAATGGCTCTCGTTGCCAAACTGATGGGACGTTCTTACCCATAGAACGATTCTTTGAGAGAAACGTTTCCCAGTTTTCCCTACTTCAAGGACTACCTCTAAGTATGTACTTTTTATCTTTTTTCCGGCTGCTCAATTAAAACAGAAGGAAGAGGTTGTGAGATGTGCTTCAAGGCAGCATTAAATCATAAACTTCTACAGCTATATAGTGATGAGTTATCAAACTTATCTAGCCTCTCGGCTTCTTCTTCTTGTCTTTGGTATTGTTTTTGGGGTTGCTGTCATTCATCTAGCTTACCTATTTGCTTTATTTAACTATTTATTAATCGTTTGACTTCTTACAAGTCGTTTTATTCAATTGATTAAGAAATTTTTAAGCCTAACTTTAGGCTGAACTTGAGCGGCAACGTCGCCAGCATGAAGATAGACTCCCAGAGGTGAAAAATGAGGTTTCAAGGCGAATCCTCAACGAGTGGGTAAGCTAGTCTTTACATTTCGGGCAAATTCCTCGCGTCCCTCTGCTAGATTGGCAGGAACACCATTGGGAAAGCTATCAGCAATCAGAGCATTGAGGCGTTGCACTCGATTCCCCGGGTCGGGGTGAGAACTTAAAAACTCCGGTTGTTGCCCCCCCTGTCTAGCAGAGGCGAGGATTTGCATCAGTTCCACAATCCCTTTTGGGTTATAGCCGGCCTTTGTCATAAACTGAAAACCGAGGCGATCGCTTTCCAATTCATCCTCACGCCCGTACCGTAAGCTAACCAATTGATTGACGGCCTGCGCCACAACTGCCGCTTGCCTTGCACTGTCTGGATTATCACTAGCGGCAATGCCGACCGCATTCACCAGTGATCCCCCCAGTTGCTGTTTAGCCAGATGTTCCGCGCCGTGTCGCCCCACCACATGTGCGACTTCATGCCCCAATACCCCTGCCAGTTGCGCTTCTGAGTTGAGGCGATTGAGCAAAGCCGCTGTAATAAAAACCTGCCCTCCGGGTAAGGCAAACGCATTAATTGTTTTGGGGTCGCGCAGCAAATGGAATTGAAAGGGATAGGGCGCTTCAGAAGCTTGCGACTGCTTGACCACTCGCTCTCCCACCTGATCAACATAGGCTTGGAGTCTAGAATCTGGGTAAAGACCCCCATGTTGTGCCGCCATCTTGTCCCGTGCCTGTATACCGAGCGCGACTTCCTGGCGCGCAGAGAGCTGTACTCGCTGTTTTTCCCCCGTTACTGGGTTCACATCGACGTTAGTAAAGTAGGTAATCACGCCAAACAGGGCAAATAACACCCCAATCCCCACACGAATCAGTAGTCTTTGCACGGGTTCTCTCCCAAATGGTTGGTGAGAAGGGTACCATGCCCTGTGCCAACCTCACATCCATCGCAAGAATACTTATTCACCCATGTTCCATCAGTCTCTACGAGGGGAACTTCAGTAGCTATAACGTATATGAATCCGGGTGTTAAGCTTGGCGTCTATCGGTTTGCCCCCCTTGAGATGTTGCTCCACAATCATCGGGACATCACTGGGTTTGACTCGCCAGTACCACGTCTCTTCTGGAACAATCCGCACGGTTGGTCCTGAGGTACATTGTCCCTGGCAACGTGCACCCATGACGGTCAAGTCCGTTAACTCAGCCGCCTCAAAGGCAGCGAGTACTGCCTGTGCACCATTCGCCAGACAAGATCGATGCTGGCAAACCAGGACACAACGCTTTTTTGAGTTTGAATTGTTCTGCTCGGAAGCTATTTCCACTGTTTGTTGGGTTAAAGACTTCAAATTGCCACAGTTTCTATATTAACGACTTGTTTTTTGGATGCAGGGATTCAGCAGACGGAAGAAATACAGTCATAGTCTTGAATTTCAGCCTGAATCCACTCCGTTAGAATTAAAAGGTCGTTTCAATAAAGTTTGATGGGAAAAGCTTCAACCATCACTTCAGATGTTATCGCCTCTGGCTTTCACGCCTTGTCTGACCCCCTGAGAATTCAGGTGATCGAGCTATTGCGATCGCAAGAGTTGTGCGTCTGCGAATTGTGCGATCGCTTGGGAGTGACTCAGTCCAAGCTGTCATTCCATCTCAAAAACCTCAAGGAAGCTGAACTGGTGCGATCGCGCCAAGAAGGTCGCTGGATTTACTACAGCCTCAATCTCTCCCAGTTCTTGCTTCTAGAGGAGTACCTAGCCGAGTTCCGCCGCTTCAGCCCGATTATTCCGGCTCGTCCCTGCTAAGGCGTCTTTGTATTCCATCAACTTTTCTTAAAGTTTCCCTAACCTAGTCCCAAATTTTATGGCTTGACAAATCAATTTTTTTTGAAATGATTAAGTTATGCCTCAAGCCAGAGGGAACAGGGGGAAAGTGATGGATCAGAAAACTGAAGGGTTAGCCACTCGTTTGGGAGTGTTAGCCTTCATCGTTGGTATCGCGGCAAAGTCGGTACAGTTTTTGGTGGGCAGGCGCAGCTAAATCTGACACTGGGCGAGTTATTACGCAAACAAGCCACATTTTAGAATCAACCCATTTGGGATTGACAGGGTTTCCCATGCAATCAGAACTAACAGGAATTTGGCTCCAAAACTCTGCGTTTCTCTGTGTCCCTCTGCGTTAAAAAATCCTATTCCGATTAACAATTCACGATGAATACCAAGAATTCTTCCGGTCGTGCAGTACCCGTTCAAGCAGGGAGTAGTCTGAGTTTTTTTGAAAAATACTTAACCGCTTGGGTATTTATCTGCATCTTTGTAGGCATCGCCTTGGGTCGATTATTTCCAAATATTGCGATCGCCTTGGATGCGATGAGCATTTATCAAGTGTCAATTCCGATCGCCATCTGTCTGTTCTTCATGATGTATCCAATCATGGTGAAGATTGACTTTACCCAAGCGACAAATGCACTCAGAGCACCCAAACCCGTCCTCCTTACTCTCGTGGTGAACTGGTTAATTAAGCCGTTCACGATGGTGGCATTTGCTCAATTCTTTCTGGGTTGGCTGTTTCGCCCTCTAATTACGGGTACAGAGTTGATTCGTGGTAGTGAGGTGACACTCGCCAATTCTTACATTGCGGGGACGATTTTATTGGGGATTGCACCTTGTACGGCGATGGTGCTGATGTGGGGCTATCTTTCATACAGCAATCAGGGGCACACCTTGGTAATGGTGGCAGTGAATTCTCTCACCATGCTGTTTCTGTATGCACCCTTGGGAAGATGGTTGCTAGCGGCGAATGATTTAACCGTACCTTGGCAGACGATTGTGCTATCGGTGCTGATTTATGTCGGTTTGCCCTTAGTGGCTGGGATGTACAGCCGTTACTGGATTCTTAAACATCAGGGAAAAGAGTGGTTTGAAAGAGAGTTTCTCAAATATCTCAGTCCGATCGCGATTACAGCCCTTTTGATTACTCTGGTACTGCTATTTGCCTTCAAAGGGGAACTGATTGTCAACAATCCCCTGCACATTTTGTTGATTGCAGTACCACTGTTTATTCAAACGAATTTCATTTTCTTAATCAGTTATGTTGCTGCGTTGAAGTTGAACCTCACCTATGAAGATGCAGCACCAGCAGCCCTAATTGGAGCGAGTAATCATTTTGAAGTTGCGATCGCCACATCAGTTATGCTGTTTGGCTTAAATTCGGGGGCGGCACTTGCTACTGTTGTGGGTGTGTTAATTGAAGTGCCTGTAATGCTGATGCTAGTAGAGGTGTGTAAGCGCACAGCGATGTGGTTTCCACGAGAACCGGAGAAGGCTACGTTACGTGACCCCCGGTGTATCGGTTCTTTGAGGTAATATCGCAGTTTGATCTGATTGGTGAAAGAAACGAACCACAGAGGCACAGAGAACGCTGAGGATAAGAACAGAGAGATGAGGGAGATTTTACAAGTTTTTGAAGAGACGAATTACTGATAGTGGGGAGTATTAATCAGGAGGTGTTTATCATGAAACGAGTGATGTTTGTGTGCAAGAAAAATTCCCGCCGTTCTCAGATGGCAGAAGGATTTGCTCGGACTTTGGGAGAAGGCAAAATTGCTGTCAGTAGTTCGGGACTAGAAGCTTCTCAGGTCGATCCGACTACTGTTGCAGTGATGTCCGAAATTGGCATTGATATTAGTAACCAAACCTCTAAACCGTTGAGCGATTTCAATCCCGAAGAGTACGATGCTGTGATTTCTGTGTGCGGTTGTGGGGTGAATTTGCCGGAATCTTGGGTATTGCGAGAGGTATTTGAAGATTGGCAACTCGATGACCCAGAGGGGGAGTCAATCGAAACGTTTCAGCGTGTTCGAGATGAAGTTAAGGAACGAGTGGCAAAATTGGTTGAATCGCTGAGTTAGCCATCTCATGCCAAATCCGGGTTAATGACTCATTTTTTGGTGGAGACAAGGTAGAGGGCTCCAGGGCAAATGGCAGAAGTAAAGACCTAGAACCCTAGCAAATAGCAGTCGGTACAGACACTTATTTTGTATTGTCGCAACTTGTCGCAAGTTTGAGCCACAACGGATTGAGGCGGTAGTAAAGCCGATTAGTCTTTCCCTCAGGCAGCAGCAAACCCTTCTCCACCATTTCGCGTAACTCTCGCTGTAGCGTCCGCCGTGAAGTCTCCGCGCAAATTTCCTCAAAGTTCTGAATGGTTAGCCCACCTTGCTTGATCGCAAATATTAAGGCTTGGTATTGGCGTTGAGAAAGTTGGTATTGCTGGCAAAGGACATCAGACCTCTTGCAAAAATCCATGAATGACCCCTCCCCAGCCCTCTCCTCACTAAAGCTCCGGTTGCTAAGGGGAGGGGGCAAGATTTCAAGTTTTTCCCCCCTTGATAAGGGGGGATTAAGCCGGAGCTTTAGTGAGGAGGTAATTTCGACTTTTGCAAGCGGTCTATCGTAGGGAATGCGATTTCCGCCGAGAGATTGCCCATCATCCCGTAGCACCTCATCGCCAACATAAGGACGCAAATAAGCCAGCAATAGCTCTTGCATCTCCTCATAAAGCTGCTTGCGATGGGTGAGATCGCTACGTAATGCTACCAGCAGCAAACTGTTGTAGCACTGAAGGCACACTTCAGCCAGCAGTTGGCTTTTTGACCTACTCAAAGCAGGGTTTCGCAGCCGTAACTGTGCCGCAAACTCTCGGATGAGTGATTGATTAAAACTCTCATCGAAATACTTAAACATCTCCGGAGCGACGCAGTACTGAATGTAGACGACTTTCGGTCCCGGATGCTCGAAGTAGACAGCAAACGTCTCCACTATCTGCTGAACCATAGACTCTAGTGGCTGTTGAGCCATCTGGGGAGTCATTAACTGGGCGTGGATGGCTCTTACCTGCTCCATGTGACGTTCTTCTAGAGCATGAAAAATCGCCAACTTATCTGGAAAGAACTGGTAAAGTGAACCGATCGCCGTTCCCGCACGCGCTGCGATCGCATGGGTTGTTGCGGCCTCGTAACCCACAGAGGCAAACAGCTCTGCCGCAGCTTGCAAAATCCGCTCAACCCGTTGTTGACTGCGTTTCTGTTTGGGTTGACGACGCAGAGATGCATTGTTTGAGCTTGAAGTGTTCATGAATTTAGCGTAACTCGTGCGATCGCCCCGCTTTGATAGATGTGAGCACTAAGCTACAACTCTGCCTTGACAAACATGAATATTCCGTCATAATTTTAGATAGATACGAGAAATTTTTCACATTTTAATTGACGCGTATACTTCCCACAGACCTATTTATTGCAACAAACTGAGCGATAAGAGGTCAACTGTTGTTGCACATTCATCGCTTTTTGGATGCTTCCTGGCGTCTAATTTCGGCTGGCAATTTTTTACAAAAATCTTGCTCAATACGGACGTATGGCCTTGCTTCTGGTGAAATAACCAGTGGCAAAAAATATTCATTCAGTTAATCAGGAGTACAACACCTATGTCTCTGCTTGAAGGTGCGCCTTGGCTATTGGCACACAAATCGATGTTGGAGGTTAATAAGCCTAAAAAAGTATCTCTTTATGGTACAGACTATGTGCTGTGGCAAGATCGAATGGGCAAAATTAACGCTTTACCGAATGCCTGTCCGCACATGGGGGCAATGTTGTCTGAAGGGTGGTGTCAGGAGCGTGACGATAAAACAAGTGTAGTCGTTTGCCCGTTTCATGCCCTTGAGTTTGATGGTGAAGGCTGCACAATTTTACCAGGGTCGAATAAGAAAACGCTGCCGCAACTCCAGCCGCTAGAACTGATGATTCAAGGAGATTTTATTTGGTCGTATGGCGGGTATGAACCCAAAGTCCCAATTCCCAATATTCTCAATGAAATTACTTCTCAATATAAGTTTATTGGTCATACCGCTGACCTCAGTGTAGAGACGGATTTGCTCTCGATGCTGCTAATTATGCACGACTACAATCACCAAAATGGTACGCATCGCCCTCTATTTAGGATTGAGGAAGTGCAGTTTGAGAATTTTATTGATGACGGTCACCATTCCCACGCTTTTTACAGTTTGCCAACGTCCCCAACTAAGTTATCAGAAAAACTAAGCAATCCCGATTTGCTTCTGCTGCCAAAGGTCATTAAAGCTCATCTGGAAAATCACTTTCCATCTTTAGTAATAGCTCATGTAGAAAACTGGGCGGGTAAAGTTGCCCAAGTCCACTTGTTTGTACCGGAGTCTACAACTCGGACACGAACCTACGTACTGATGTACGGGATACCTAAACACCCTGCCTTTAAACCCCTAGGTCAAAAGTTTCTCAATTTTGCCAAAGTAATCGTCGAGCAGGATGCAGCTATTTTGCCCAAGATTTACCCGAACACACCTCAAAAAATTAAGCTCAATAATGAAGTTGGCATGGACTGGGTAAGGCGCAATTTTAAGAACTGGTCAAAGATGGCAGATGTTTCCTTCCCGTCTAGAAGCTAAATTCCGAGGGGATTGGGTTAATTCTAATCCCCTCATCGGACTCAAGCCGTATTGGCTAACTTTTTAATGCCATACTATAATCCAATTACCCTTTCACTTGTAGCTGAGAACAGAGAATTTTTTCGATTAAAACGGTACTAATCATCGAACCTGTATAAATTTCCAGCTCAGCTTCTGGATAAGCATTGAAAAGAATAGTCTCTGCCGGGAAAATTACTTGCTCAAAATAGCAATTTTTGAAGCTATAAATTTTAGCAATTTGAATCTTATCAGTTGTATTTTTGTAGAAACAGAGAAGGGGGTGACCTTCTGATGAAGTTTGGTTTTTCTGGATTTCGGTCGTTTTTAGTAATCTATTCATAGCCTTGAATGCAAATCAAATTCTAACAAAAAAGGTCTGAATAACCTCCACTTACGTTGGAGGTCGTTGAGATTTTTTACTCAATACAATCACAAATTCTAAAACTGAGGTAGCAAGAGCTAAATGTTCATCAGAAGTGAGGTGAGACTTTTGATAGATTTCATGCAAGAACCGGATCAATGCTAAATACGCAGCTTCTAAATCTGCTCGTACTTTGGCTACCCTGAGAGCTTGAGCCCTCGTAGAATAAGTTTGGCGATCGCACAGAGCCGTTTTCTTTCCTGGAAACCAGCAGCGAAATGAGTAGCCCGCTGGCTCTGGGATTAATTCAATGAGCCACCCATGATACAACTGTTTCACTTTCATGCAAGGCTTGCCTCCATCTCTGACCCATCAGAACTTATTGCCTTGACTTCAACTGCCCCCTGAGCTGGAAAAGTATTTTTCGGAAACTTACGCAATCACCTCTTTAGTCCTCCAATCGTGGAGAAAACATAACCTTAACTCCCAAATCAAGGGATTAGGGGGGCTTGCCTCACGGGTCATGCGTAAGTGCTTTTCCTATTACCTACCCAGAACAATACTATTAGCAGATGTAATAACCGTGCAGAATTTATGCAGAAATTGTGCAGAACGGATTTCCGTCCTGTGCATCGGTATTCTAGAGGCGTTAGACCCAATCCGGGTTGAATACCCCTTTATTTAGGAACGAACCACTCCAGGCACAGAGTGGGCGCAGGAGAGAGCTAGAGGCAATCAACAGATAAAAGCAAAGGGTTTATCAATGCGGATTTGGTATTACTTCAGGCGATAACCCAGTCCATGAACCGTTTCAATGAAATCATCAGGAGCGCCTAAATCTCTGAGCTTGTGCCGCAAACCTCGGATATGAGAGGTAACCGTTTCCTCGGCAGGGGAATTGTCCAGTGACCAAACTTGTTCAATAATGCCTGCACGGCTCAACACCCGCCTGCCACTGGAAACCAACAGTTCCAAAAGGGCATACTCTTTGGGGGTCAACGATAGGAGCTTATTGTCATAAGCCGCCTCGAAGGTACTCGGATTCAGGCGCAGACTCCCCCAGCATAGGCTCGCTGTGCTTGAAGAACTGCCCCGCCGCAACAGAGCACGAATTCGAGCCATCAACTCTTCCAAGTCAAAGGGCTTTGCCACGTAGTCATCGGCTCCAGCATCCAGTCCTGTAATCTTGTCGGCAACGGTATCGCGGGCGGTTAGCATCAGCACGGGTGAGGTTGAGTTGCGATGAGCGGGATGGGTGACTTCACAACCCCGCAACTGCTGACAGAATCGAATGCCGTCCAGTTTCGGTAGCGTCACATCCAGTACCACCAAGTCATACTTCATTGACTCAACCCAACTCCAAGCAACCTCTCCATCTTTGGCACTATCTACCACATACTGGCGTCGGGTTAGAGCTTCTGTCAGTACCTCCGACAACTGGATATCGTCTTCAACCACCAAAATACGCATAATTCAACTACAAAAATACGCAACGTCAGGATACTTGAGTGCAGGTAGAGGGAGGTAGAGTAGAGGCAAGTTAACTGTATTATCCTTGACTTTTGACTTAATCAATGAAGTGGTCTCTCGAAAGAAAATGGATTGCTGGAGGATTTGGCTTAACCCTGCTCCTCATGGGGCTGGTCAGTGTCACCTCTTACAACAATACAACGGAGCTAATTGAGAGTGCTGATCGGGTGCAGCATACCTATGAAGTGCTGAATACGTTGACGGATTTTTATGCCTCTATGACAGTGGCAGAATCGGGACGACGGGGATACATTATTTCAGGCCATCAGCAAGAATTAGAGCGTCATCAAATTGCCGTGGACAAGATGCGCTCTGAGATTCAATCACTTCAACAACAGATGAGCGACAATCCCATTGAGCAACAGCGATTGGCAAGACTAAATGATCTAGTTACTCAAAGATTAGCGTTGTTCAGACAATCGATCGCACTCTATCAAACAGATCAATCGGCGGCTCAGGCTCAAGCTCTGATTACCGAACAAAGTGTAAAACTCCGAACTGAAATTCAGAGTATCCTGACAGAACTCAAAACTGAAAAAGAACGGTGGCTCAGGATTGGGGTTGAGCAATCCCGCTCCAGTATGCATTACAGAATACTGATCGAATTTCTCGGAACTGTTTTAAGCTTTGCAGTGATTTCTAGCGTGTATTTACTACTCTCTCATCAATGGTCACAACGCCAGAAATTTGAATTTCTCCAACAAACTTTAGCTCAAGAGCAAGAATTGAGCGATCTAAAATTTCGCTTTTTCTCCATGGTTTCTCATGAGTTCCGTACCCCTTTAAGTGTCATCCTAGTATCGTCGCAGTTGTTGGGAGAAATTCTCCAAAATTTGGTTGATGCCAGTCATCTCAAAAATCTTTATCGAATTCAGTCTTCTGCTAAGTTGATGAATCAACTTTTAACTGATATATTAACCCTAAGTAGAGCTGAAGCTGGAAAATTAGAGTATAAGCTTGAACTTCTTGATGTGGAGTCTTTATGCCTTAACTTAGTTGAAGACATTAAATTCTTTAGCATGAAAAATCATGCTCTTAAATTTATCAGGCAAGGTTCATGTGTGCGTGTGAATCTGGATGAAAAATCACTATATTCTATCCTAAGTAATTTACTATTAAATGCGATTAAGTACTCACCTGGAGGGGGAGATATATATCTAATTTTAAGCTGTGAGCCAGAGGCGACTATTTTTCAAATTAAAGATAAAGGCATAGGTATTCATCCCGACGATAAAATGCAGATTTATGAGCCATTTTATCGCGGTCAAAATGTTGACAACATTACGGGCACAGGTTTGGGATTAGCGGTTGTTAAAAAATGTCTGGAACTCCACCAGGGAGAAATAACGCTGGAAAGTGAACTAGGAGTGGGAACAACATTTACGGTCAGGATTCCTCACCAAAAAGTATGAAGTGTGACGTAGGAAGTAGAAAATACGTCATCTTGTCCGTTCATTCTGTAGATTTTGTCTGAAATGTCCTGAAACAGTCTGGTCAATTGAGGGAAAGTGCTTAATAGTCCAAATTAAAGCCCATCCAGACTCTAAAGAGTAGCGACGCTATGGTGCAAACCGAACAGATTCTCCAGAATCGCTATCAGCTTAGACAAACGTTAGGAGACAATGCCAGTTGTCAAACCTGGCTAGCACAAGATATTCGCATCCAACAGAGAGTCGTCGTCAAACTGCTGACCTTTAGCGACCAAGTGCAATGGGACAACCTGAGGTTGTTTGAGCGAGAAGCTCAAGTCCTCAAACAGCTTAACCATCCCCAGATTCCCCAGTATCGCGACTATTTTTGTATCGATGACCAAATGCTCTGGTTTGGGTTAGTTCAGCAATACATTCCCGGTTCATCCCTAAAGGAACTATTGACTCTGGGCAAGACCTTCAGCGAATCGGAAGTTCATGCGATCGCAAAAAACATCCTCAATATTCTGGTTTATCTGCATGGTTTGAGTCCACCTGTACTCCATCGCGATATCAAACCCAGCAACTTAATCTGGGGAACCCCCCCTCAATCCCCCCCTTACCAAGGGAGGGGTTTCCCTGACTCTGAGGGGACAGGAGAAGTTTATCTGGTTGACTTTGGAGCCGTGCAAGATCGAGCAGCCGCAGAGGGAGCTACATTTACAGTGGTGGGAACCTATGGCTACGCACCCTTAGAACAGCTTGGAGGTCGAGCCACTCCCGCCTCTGACCTTTATGCCCTTGGAGCCACCCTAATTCATCTGCTCACAGGCGTTGCTCCGGCTGATTTGCCACAGCAAAAGGGTCGCATCCAGTTTGCTGATAGAGTTCGCCTCAATCCAGGTTTTGTCCGCTGGATTGAGAAGCTAACTGAACCCAATCTCTCGCAACGCTTCAGTAGTGCACACCAAGCACTTGAGGCGTTGCTGGAAAATCAGATGGCTAGTGTTGCAATAACTCATCCAAAGCCCTCTAATAGCCGGATTCAACTCAAAAAATCCCCCACTCAGCTCAAGATTAGAATTCCTGTGCGCTGGCGCAGAGCATTAACCCACCCCAAACAACTAGCTGTGGGGATTGGACTGGGGTTTTGGAGCTGGTTTTTAGTCAATTTGGCATCACGGCTAATGAACTTGGGTCAGGTGTCCCAGGTTTGGTTGTATTTAAGCTGGTTGATACTAGGAATTTTGTTTGCAGGATGGCTGGTGCTGCCT
The DNA here is from genome assembly GCA_039962225.1 of Microcoleus sp. AS-A8. NCBI lineage: Bacteria > Bacillati > Cyanobacteriota > Cyanophyceae > Oscillatoriales > Microcoleaceae > Microcoleus > Microcoleus sp. AS-A8. The sequence continues at coordinate 401,956 of JAMPKV010000003.1, read as the reverse complement.
GCTTTTGGAGAAACAACTATTTATTTCAACCATCAATCTTTTGAGATTGAGTGGAGATTATTCGGTTTTTGCTTGCGACGACATCGAGGTTCTACCTTAGCAATTGACCAAGTCTTTAAGAGTGAGAATCATGGTTTATTCAACCGAAAATTTCCCGAAGTAACCCTCGCCCTTGGCGTTCAAGAATATGTATTCGGTGGATTCGATCCCCCTCTCACTCATACAGAATGCTATTGGTTAATGGAGGAAATCAAAAACTGGTTGGGACTTCAATAAAACAGCAAGAGTCGTGAGATTCACATACCACTGAAGATCAGCAATTAGGGAGGCTTGGACGATGCCACAAGCGGGACAGGTATTACAGGCGAGCTTAGCGGAACAAAATCTCATTCAGCGCTACCAACTCAAGGAAAAATTAGGACAGGATGCCAGTCGTCAAACTTGGCTGGCAATCGATTTGGCTTCACACACCCAAGAACAGGTTGTGGTGAAGCTGTTAGCTCTCAACCCGCAAATGCACCTGCATGAATGCCAGTTGTTCGAGCGCGAGGCTCAAATTCTGCAAAAACTAGACCATCCCCGAATTCCTAAGTATCGAAATTACTTCGTACTCGACCACCAACCCGGTTCAAGATTTTCCTGGTTTGGCTTGGTACACAGTTATATTCCAGGTACTTCTGTTCAACAATTACTGAATGAAGGTAAGCGCTTCTCTGAGACAGAAGTCGAAAAAATTGCTGTTGAAGTATTGAATATTTTGGTCTACCTGCACGAACAAAATCCTCCTGTAATCCATCGAGATATCAAACCGAGTAACCTAATTTGGGGCGAAGATGGACGGGTCTATCTGGTTGATTTTGGAGCCGTACAAGACCAAGCTGTGCTAGAAGGTGCAACCTTTACAGTGGTAGGAACCTATGGTTATGTACCCATGGAACAATTCGGCGGTCGAGCAGTTCCTGCATCTGATTTGTATGCTTTAGGCGCAACCTTAATTCATCTTTTAACAGGTGTTGTTCCTGCTGATTTACCGCAACACGATGCACGCATTCAATTTGCCGATCGAGTCAGCCTCGATCGCGGTTTTGTGAATTGGATTGGCAAACTTACAGAACCTAGTTTATCAGAACGGATAAGTACAGTTCAGCAAGCTTTAGAGGCACTTAAAAATAAACATACGCTCAGTCCTGCAATTACCAGCCATAAGCCGACGGGTAGCCAGATTCAACTGAAGAAGTCTGCCAGTCAGCTAGAGATTAGAATTCCTAGACGTGGGAAAAAAGCGTTTAGAGCGTTTTACCTACTTGGGTTCATTGTTCCTTTCTTAATTCATCTACCGAACTACCTCAACATATTTTGGAGCTGGAGTTCTTACACAATCACTCCGTGGGTGCTTACTGCTGTGATAGGTGCCCTAGGGATAGTGGTGATGAGTGCCGTAATATTACCTGCCTTTGCACAAACTTATTTGTATTTTGATCGCAACCATTTTGAAATTAGACGAAAATTATTTGGTTTTCCTTATTGGTGGCGACGTGCTAAAACGTCAAGGATTATTGCAATTGGTGAAGAGGAAATCAAGAGAACAGCAGCACCCAAGGGCGTGACGATTGAGACCGGTAGCCGAAAATATACGACTAACCCTTTAGCGACAGTAGAGCGCCTCTGGCTGATTCAGGAGATTAAAGATTGGTTAGGAATGAGATGATTGCCAGTCGGTAATCGACAATATCCTTGTTTATTACCCATCTAAATGTTGACTGTTCACGGGCTTTGGAAAACCTCACTCCAAACCTCTTCAGAGCTTAATATTATTTTCATTGGTATCCAATTATTCAAAAACCTCCGCGTCCCTCTGCGTCCTCCTCTGCGCTCTCTGCGTTGAAAAAATAGGATACCAATTCCAACGAATTCGATATAATTTCTCAAAAATCTTGAAAAAACCTGTAATCCGAGTCAGCAGAACACATTGTTCAGTAGCATCAAAGCTGAAGCAAGGAATTTACTGATTTGGGTGTATGGCATTTACCCAAAGTTGCAGTATTGTTAAAGCCTTTGCTCAACAGAGGATTCACATGACTTATCTTAAAACAACTGCCGAATTTTACAGTGAAGTCGCCCAAACGCCCCAAGTCGGGTTGTGTTGCGTCCAAAGCAGCCCTCTGCGACTGCCAGGACTGAGAATTCCTGAACCCATGCAGCAAATGAACTACGGCTGCGGCACAACGGTTCATCCGGCTGAACTCGCAAACGAGCCAACCGTGCTGTATGTCGGTGTCGGCGGCGGCTTGGAAGCCTTGCAATTTGCCTATTTTTCCCGGCGTCCTGGTAGCGTCATTGCTGTTGAACCGGTCAGCGCCATGCGGGAAGCGGCTACCCGTAACCTAGAACTGGCTGCCCAAGAAAATCCCTGGTTTGACCCAAGTTTCGTCGAAATTCGCGATGGAGATGCCTTTGCCCTGCCTGTGCCAGATGCCTGTGTGGATGTCGTGGCACAAAATTGTTTATTTAATATCTTTGAGCCGGATGATTTAACTAAGGCGTTAAAAGAAGCCTACCGAGTCTTAAAACCGGGCGGACGCTTGCAAATGAGCGACCCCATTGCCACTCGTCCTATCCCAGCACATTTGCAACAAGATGAACGCTTAAGGGCGATGTGTCTATCTGGTGCTCTGACTTACGAGCAGTATACTCAAAGCATTATTGATGCTGGCTTTGGTCAGGTGGAAATTCGCACTCGTCGTCCTTACCGACTCTTAGATCGTCACACCTACCATCTGGACGAGGATTTGCTGTTAGAAAGTCTCGATTGTGTTGCCTTCAAAGTCCCGATTCCTGAAGATGGTGCCTGCATTTTCACGGGAAAAACGGCGATTTACAAAGGTAGCGAAGAATTTTTTGATGACTCAGCAGGACACATTCTCCAGCGTGGTGTACCTGCCGTTGTCTGCGATAAGACAGCCGCAAACCTAGGGAAGTCACTACCAGAAGATGTGATCATTACAGATTCAACGTGGCACTACGTTGGTGGTGGTTGCTGCTAATTCGGCAAAAGAGAGTATAAGCGTGTTTTTTTGGCGATTGATATGAAATTATATTTATATCAATCGCGGTTCAATTCATGCAGGCAGTACTCCATGAACCCAAAAAGCGAGTTACCCCAGTCGTTTTGTGTCCGCAAACTGAAAGTTTTGGCAGACACCACTCGTTTAACTGTTTTGGAAATCCTGATGGAAGGGCCAAAACATGTTGGGGAGTTGAACGCTGTTCTAGATGTGGAGCAAAGTCTGCTATCGCACCATCTCAAAGTTCTGCGCGAGGAGGGGTTCGTTGAGGCGACACGAGATGGTAAGGCGGTGCTTTACAGTTTGACTCCCGCCGTCTGGCAGAAAAAGGTTGGTAGGGCAATTGATCTTGGCTGTTGCCTGCTTTCCTTTAACTGAAACTGACAATAAACAGATGAGCGCTTCTAACTTGATTGAACATCAATCACTGCTTTGGTATATCTGCATGAATTTGAGCTAGTAAAGCTGAGATAACTTGTTTAACTTCTTCAGATGATAAGATTTCACCAAGAGCGTTTTCAAATTCTTCCTCAGAGGAATACTTATTGTACCCCTGTTGTACAAGCAACCCACCAGGGTCAACAAAACCTATTAACGGATTATTCGCTGCATTCATTAGGTTTTTTTCCAGGTTATTAAACTTATCAGAAGTTAAATTTTTAACAAAAACAGGATAGAGTTGGATTGGGTATTGCACCTGTACCACCGAGTAGGTGTAGTTATTAATTGAGGGTGCTTTTATTCTAAGAATATTAACAAAAAACTTATCTCTCTGATCGTTAATAACCTCACCAATGAGCAAACCATTCGTTATTTCACTAAGTATCGATGCCTGCTCTTTTAGCAGAGTATAAGGAGTGCGTATAGTTTCAGGCTTTGGTAACTCACCCCATAGATTTTTCTGATTAGTCATTTTGGGTCATCCTTTCAATTTGAAGTTTAACTATTATTGGTAGATGGTCGGAGTAAGAAGAAGAAATACCGTTTTCCGTCATTAAATTATTATCTCCAATTTGGGAAATAACTTTTAAATCAGCCTGTGAAAAGAAATCCAGTAGAGCGGGTCTGAGAAGCACTTGATCAAATGTATTCCAAAAGTAACTGATGTATGAATCAGCATAGTAATATGTTCCGGGGGGCCCTCCAGAAGAGTCGCCCATTCGTCCCCACATTGGATTGTAAAAGTACTGCCTGTCTTTTCCCTGCACTCTTCGACTACCCTTTCGAGCAATAGTTTGAGCCATCACAGCATGAAATCCATTTGCGCTAACAATCCCTGGTTCAAACGGGTTCATATTTAGGTCGCCAATTACTAAGGTTCTAGTATGTCCCACTTTACTCTCAGCCTCTTGAATCAGGGCAGATACGTCCACTGCATAGGACATTTGATTGGCTTCCTTCATATGAAGCTTACTAGGTAGATGAAGCGCCACTAAAAGTATATCAATTCCAATCGGTGGAGATATCCTTCTAATCGCGATACCTCCTTCATCAGCTACGAGTCCAATTGATTCAGCCGGATATCGAAAAAAGAATGATAAACGTGGAGACGGATTAAACGGTGCAATGTATACATTTTCACGGCCTGAATTCAATGCTATCACTACCTCTGCATCTGATATCTTTGGTTTTGCTTCCGCTAAAATCAAAATATCAACTTCATGTTCATCACAAAGAGATATAATCTCTTCAAATAATCGCTTTCTTTTGATATTCCAGAAAAGGATTGTAGCCATACACTAATAAAATTAAGCTTTGTAAAAGCTTGACTTAAATTATGTCAAGTCGTGTATTCCACGTTCTGGTGCAAGTGGCTCACTGGGTTAAGAGAATTCCTATCCAAGCTTGCTCAAATCTCATTTCAGATGACTGACCCAAGCAGGAGCGATCGCCATATTGTCTTTTATAACTAAATTTCCTAGAGAGTATAGACTGAAAATCTCTTCAGAGATTAATGATGAAACTTAGATTTTTGCTCCTGGCGATCGCAGCTCTCCTCGCCTCGCTTGGCACAGCTAATTGGGCAGTTGCTTTGCCAGTGAGGAGTCAGACACACTCCACACCCCTGTCTCAGTATCAGCTCAGACTGTACCAGTTACGGTACGCGAAGATATTCTAAGGCTACCCTGGTATACCTATGAACGGAATGTCTCCCCGTTTAGGGAGAGTTCCTCAACGTTAGGTTGCGGTTTTTTTAGTAAAAACATGAATATAATTTCATATGAATTACGGTTCAATCCATGCAGACGATGAGTCATGAGCCAGAAAAGCGAGTTACCCCAGTCTTTTTGTGCCCGCAAGCTGAGAGTTCTGCCAGACACCACTCGTCTCAATACTGCAAGGGATACCTCTCCCCCAACCCCTTCCTCATCCTCCCCTGATAGGGCAATTGACCTTGGTTGCTGCCTCCTCTCTTTTGACTGATTTCGACAGGATAATTTCAGTGCATCACTTATGTATGAAAAACTTACGAAGACTGGCACCGCTTTCTCTGGGTTTGGCGGCTTGTATCGGGTTGCAATCCTGTACCAATCCTCCAACGGCGTCAACACAATCGACGGATAAGTTACAAGGCAAGCTAGTATTAACAGGCTCCAGCACAGTTGCCCCCCTAGTGACTGAAATCGGCAAGCGATTTGAGGCTGAAAATTCCGCTGTACGGGTGGATGTGCAGAGTGGCGGTTCCTCTCGCGGTATTACGGATGCTCGCAAAGGACTGGCTAACATTGGTATGGTTTCTCGCGCCCTCAAGGAGGACGAAAAAGACCTCCAAGCTTTTACGATCGCCCGTGATGGTGTGACAATCATCCTGCACAAAGATAATTCGGTGCCGTCGTTAAGCGATCGCCAAGTCGTTGATATTTACACAGGCAAGATTGGCAACTGGAAGCAGGTAGGAGGCAAGGACGCCCCGATAACTGTAGTCAATAAAGCAGAAGGACGCTCCACCCTAGAACTGTTCGCGCAGTACTTCAAGCTTAAGAATAGCGACATCAAGGCTCAAGTAGTGATTGGTGACAACGAGCAGGGAATCAAGACGGTGACGGGTAATCCCAATGCGATTGGATACGTGTCGATTGGCACAGCGGAATATAATTCGGCAAACGGCGTTCCTGTCAAGCTACTGCCCGTTAATGGGGTAGCAGCCACAACGGCGAATGTGCAAAACGGGACGTTCCCCATTTCCCGTCCCCTCAACTTGGTGACGAAAAGCCAGCCGCAAGGGTTGGACAAGGAATTCATTGATTTCGCGCGATCGCAACAGGTGCAGAACATTGTCAAAGAGCAGAATTTTGTCTCCCTATCAAAGTGACCAAATCCTCATCTGGACGCTGCGGGGATGCGCGGTTGTTGCGGGTGCGATCGTCGTTTTGATTGTGGTGTTTCTGGGGTTGGAAGCACTGCCCGTCCTGCAGCACGTCGGACTCTTGCGCTTTTTCACTGATGCATCCTGGAATCCCGCAGAAGGACTCTACAACCTTACCCCCATGCTTTGGGGCACCCTACTTGCAATGGCGGGTTCGGTGCTAGTAGCGACGCCACTGGGAATTCTATCTGCCGTCTTCTGCCACTACTACGCACCCCCTGCGATTGCTGGACTCTATCGACGGCTCATCGAGTTGCTGGCAGGAATTCCATCAGTTGTCTACGGGTTCTGGGGTTTAGTCGTGCTGGTGCCGATAATTGGACGCATCCAACCGCCGGGAACCAGCCTGCTGGCTGGGATTGCCATCCTGACAATTATGATTCTGCCTACGATCGCACTCATGGCAGATGCCAGTCTTGCCAAGGTTCCCCCAGAATACCTGCGGGGTGCGGCGGCGCTGGGACTTTCCCGGTGGGCGACAATTCGCAGTATTGTCTTCCCAGCAGCAAAATCGGGACTCTTTACAGGTGTGATTCTGGAAACGGGACGCGCTATTGGTGAAACAATGGCAATTCTGATGGTTTGCGGCAATGTGGTTCAAACACCCAAGAGCTTATTTGACCCAATACGGACACTAACGGCAAATATTGCGCTGGAAATGGCTTATGCAACGGGAAATCACCGTTCAGCACTCTTCGTCAGTGGCTTGGTACTGATGGCACTGATTGTGGCACTGGTTGTCGGTGCTGAGGTAATCAGCAAGGGGCGAATCTATGAGTGAAACGGGAGTCAGGAGAAAGGCGTCAGTCGTCAGGAGACAACAGAATCTTCCCACTCTCTACTCTCTACTTCCTACAGTTGTCGTTTGGGCGATCGCAGCTTTGGTAACTGCTGTGTTTCTCTGGATACTGAGCGACATCATTTGGCATGGTGCGGGACAACTTTCGTGGGAGTTTCTCACCGCTGCGCCTGAGAACGCGGGACGCAGGGGAGGGATTGGCCCGATTCTCGTCTCGACGCTTCTAATTCTTTTCGTCTGCATGGCGGTTTCGGTTCCCATCGGCATAGGTACTGCTGTGCTGCTGGCAGAGTTCACCTCGGAGGAAGGTTTTTTTGGGCGTTTGGTACGTCGCAGTTTGGATGTTCTGGCAGGCGTGCCGTCGATTGTCTTCGGACTGTTTGGAAATGCCTTTTTCTGTAACACACTAGGGTTGGGCTTCTCCATTTTGTCCGGTGGACTGACGCTGGCGTGCATGGTGCTGCCAATCCTGATTCGCTCTACAGAAGAGGGGTTTCGTGCTGTTCCCAACCATTATCGGCTCTCAGCAGCGGCTTTAGGCTTTTCGCGCACGACGACGTTGTGGCACTTGCTCCTACCTGCGGCGGTTCCGGGACTTATGGTGGGATTGGTATTAGGAATGGGTAGAGCGATCGCCGAAACAGCCGCGCTAATCTTCACCAGTGGCTATGTGGATCGGATGCCAGAGTCTCTACTAGATTCTGGGCGTGCTCTATCTATCCACATTTTCGACCTTTCGATGAATGTTGCTGGAGGGGATAAAAATGCTTACGCTTCGGCTTTAGTGCTACTCGTTTTGCTGCTGCTCAATTTGGAAAAACCTAGCATTGCCCCTGCACGAACATGGCGTTAGGAACCGCGAACAAGTCGATCAAATTATAGAAACAACTCTACAAGATGTTGGCTTGTGGGACGAGGTAAAAGATCGGTTGAATGCCCCTGCTCTCTCCCTCTCCGGTGGACAACAGCAGCGATTGTGCATTGCCAGGGCTTTGGTTTTAAAACCTGAAGTTCTTTTGTTAGATGAACCCTGTAGTGCTCTCGATCCAATTTCCAGCGGTGTAGTGGAGGATTTAATTGCCAGTCTACGGGGACGTTACACCCAGCTAATTGTCACCCATAACTTAGCCCAAGCACGGCGAATTGCGGACTATGCTGCCCTCTTTTGGGTTCAAGACGGGGTTGGGCGATTGGTTGAATATGGGTGTGTTCAGCAGATTTTTGAAACGCCGCAGGAGGCTTTAACCGCAGCTTATGTAAACGGGATAAGAGGGTAAAGCAAACTAACAAGGCAAAAGTAACAGCACCAAACAATTTTTCCTTTTTACGTTTGCCTTTCCTGGCCCAAATCTCTACCTGAAACAGGGAAAATCTACCAAGAGGTTTTAATGAAGTCAAACGATCAAAAGAACCTATCCCGTCAGGGTTTTTCCCGGCGAGGATTTTTGAAAGGTGCTGCCATTGGTGCAGCAGCAGTTACTGGAACTGATTTGCTCAAAGGAAATGCTGAAGCTACGGAAGATGGCTTTTATCCTGCAACGAGTTCTCCATCCCCTGAATTTGACTTTACTCAGCAATCGGGTGCATTACAGCCGGACGCGATTGTAGACAGCGCTTGTCAATTCTGCAATTCTCTGTGTCGGCTGAAAGCGGATTCTAAGTTTGAGCCGATTTCTTGGGATGAAGCCTTGGAAACCATTGCGGCGAAGTTTCTGGCGCTTCGGGATGCTGGGGAGGTAAGAGCGATCGCAACTGCGGGAAATCCCCTTGTCTCCAGTGCCAACACAAATAAGGTAAAAGAGGCTTACCGCCAGCTAGAGTTCTATGTCTACACTGGCTTATTCATGGAAGAACCTGCCTATTACGCCGATATCATCCTACCTGTGTGCAGTGGCTTTGAGATGGAAACTGTCTACATGCGGCGGGACGACAGGGCAATTCGCTGGCAGAAACAAGCCGTTTCCCGTGTGGGAGAGTCCAAACCGGATTGGGAAATTTGGATCGACTTGGCACACACTATGGCTAAGTTGGACAAGAAAAACTCACCCGCCTACTGGACAGAGAATTTCCCCTTGGAATGGAAAGATTACCGCAATCTCTGGGCAACTTTTGTCAAGAATACCCCCGGCATGGGCGGCATGACCCAGGAACGCATGGAAAAGCGGGCGGAACCCCTGCGCTGGCCTTGTCCTTCTCTGGATCATCCTGGCGTCAGCACCCTCTACTTAGACCATCCCTCCTGGTACCAGGCGGTGAAAGGGCTTGGTATCAGGAACGCTGATACAGCGAGTCAGGACACTGAGGGCGATAGAGGAGTTACAACTACTTCTGGAAACCAGAGCAAGCGCTTTTTGACCCCCAGTGGCAAAGTAGAAATATATACCTCAGAATTAGAGAAAAAGTTGGCCGTTGCCGGACACGCAGCCTTACCCATCTTTTACACCCACCCTGAAGTAACGGGCAAAAATCCAACTATCGAGTACAGCAAAGAATTTGTCCAAAACCCAATAAATCCGCAAGCACTAACCCAAAAGGTCAAGTTAGGCGGAATTTCCTCTGGGGAAGTACACCAAGAGTATCCGCTGATGGGGATGATTGGTAGGCCGAGTGTTGTGCATTTCCACACAGTGACGCAGTGGACGTACACAGGCAAGCAAATGAATGGCATTCGGCTAGTTCAGATTCACCCTAAAGTAGCGCAGAGAGTGGGGATTAAGAATGGGGATGCGATCGCAGTAGAAAGTCCCAGAGGTTCGATTACCGGAACCGCACAAATTTGGGAGGGTATTCGTGAGGATACCATCTTTGTTCCTCACACGTTCGGCCCTATGCAAAAAATGGCTGAAGAACTCGGAACTCCCTACTATGAAGCCGCCAATACCCTGGTAGATGACAAGTATTACGACAATCTTTCAAGTCAGCAAGTCTACAAAGGCTTTGCTTGCCGGGTGAGGAAAGCTTAACAAAGTCAAAAGTCAAAAGTAAAAAAATTTACTCGTTAGGTATTAAGGAATGACTCAGATAGAAGCGCCAGTAGTAACACCATTTAGAACCAAACTGAATGCACCCTTAACTAAAAACAGAATTGCTGTTTTACAAATTAATTTAGGTAAGCGTTGTAATTTGGCTTGTAGTCACTGCCACGTAGACGCTGGCCCCAAACGCACCGAAGAACTTTCACCGGAAATCTGCAATCAAATCATTGACCTGATTCATCGCTTTCCGCAAATTAAGATAGTTGACCTTACAGGTGGCGCACCGGAGATGAACTATGGATTTAAGTTAATTGTTGAGGCAGCACGGGAAACGGGCAAGGATGTAATTGTCCGCTCCAACTTGACGATTTATTTTGAATCCGGATTTGACTATCTTCCTGAATATTTTGCCAAAAATCAATTAAAACTGGTGGCATCATTGCCTTGTTATTTAGAAGATAATGTGGATAAAATGCGAGGTAATGGTGTCTATAATGACTCTATTCGTGCCATTCAATGGCTCAATCGATTAGGCTATGGAAAAGACCCTAAATTAATTCTCGATTTGGTGTATAATCCCCCGCTTCCCTTGAGCGAAAAGTTTTCTTTGGCTCCCAATCAGGTTAACTTAGAGCAAGATTATAAAAGGTTCCTAAAAGAACATTTTGACATTCACTTTAACCAGCTCTTTACCATCACAAATTTGCCTGTAGGGAGAAGTAAGTTTCATTTGCAACGAACAAAGTTATATTCTCCTTATCTCAAGTTTCTTGAGGGAAATTATAATGCAAGTACAATAGAACATTTGATGTGTCGCGATGAACTCTCGATTGATTATCTGGGAAATGTTTACGATTGCGACTTTAACCAAATGGAAAATCTAGGGGCGAAGTCTCGCACTGGGGAAACCTTGACGGTGGGGAAGCTCTTGGAAGCGGATAGTTTAGACTTAATTGATGAGATTCGCACGGCTTCCTATTGCTATGGTTGCACAGCGGGTTGTGGTTCGAGTTGCGGGGGTGCTTTGGTTTAGAACCAAACTGGAAAGTGGATATGAGATTTAAATACCGATGACTCTGAGCAGACGCCTGAAAACTCCTCGATTGTGGCTAGCGATCGCCTTGTTAGCTGTGTGCCTATTATGCTGCTTGACTCCATGCAAACAGTTGTTGAATGAGCAATTCCTCGTGCAGCAGTTAAAACAATGGGGCAATTGGGCTGTCTGTTTTTTTGTCCTAGTTTACATGGTGGCGACGGTTTTGGGAGTTCCGGGGACGGTCATAACGATTGCCGGGAGTGTAGTTTTTGGCTTGGTTTGGGGCACTTTCTGGTCGGTGGTAGGTGCCACCCTGGGAGCGATTGGAGCATTTGGGGTGGCGCGTTACTTGCTGCGGAATTGGGCGGTTCGCCGCTTTGGACATCACAAAGCATTGGTACGGTTCAATCAAGCCGTGATGGATAAACCCTTGGCTTTTGTGTTATCGGTGCGCTTTGCTCCCATTTCTCCATTTAATGTAGTCAATTTTCTATTTGGTCTGACCCCGATCGGTTGGGTTGATTATGCTGTTGGTACGTTCTTGGGAATTGTACCTGGAACGCTGGCTTATGCGTGGTTAGGAGTAGCTGGGAAAGAAGCTTTGCGGGGAGGCGATCGCCTCCCTTTTTTCATCGCGCTCGGTTTTCTGACTCTTCTTTCTGTATTACCTTTAGTGATGAAGAAAAAATAAGAGGTTATGGGGCTATACCATTACCCATTACCCATTACCCACTTCCTGATTTCGTTGCTCCCATTCTGCCATCAAAAGCCCTCTAGCCGCCTCACTATCCACCGGTTTAGAGAAGAAATATCCCTGCCCATATTCGCATTGCAATGCCAGTAGGGGTGAAACCTGTTCTGAAACCTCAATTCCTTCTGCTACAACATCCATACTCAGGGTTTGAGCTAATGTGACGATCGCTTGGACAATTTCTGAGTTCTCTCCTAATGCCCCAATCCGACTGATAAATGATCGGTCAATTTTCAGCGTACTAATTGGGAAGTGATGTAACCGACTTAAGGAAGAATAGCCTGTACCAAAGTCATCGATGCACAACGGAATCATCCTTTTTTTGAGTTCGAGTAAGACATCCTTCACCCAATCGGGATTTTCCATGACGACACTTTCTGTAATCTCCAGCTTTAAACTGCCGACGGCGGGTTGAGCCTCCTGAAGTATGGTGTCAATTTGTTCGAGCAAATCCGATTGAGTAAACTGCTTGCAAGAAAGATTGACGTTCATTGTTAATGGCTTGGCAGACGGAAATTGCTCCTGCCACTCTTTGAGTTGGTGACAGGCTTCCCGCAACGTCCACCAGCCAATGGGGCTAATCAGTCCCGTTTCTTCTGCTGTGGAGATGAACCCATTGGGAGAAATTAAGCCGCGTTGTGGATGCTGCCAGCGTAACAAGGCTTCAAATCCAATAATGCTGCCGGTGGAGAGAGACACAATGGGTTGATAGTAAACCCGAAATTCTTCCCGTTCAATCGCTCGCCGCAAGTCAGTTTCAATCTGCAATCGCTCGACAGCAATCTCGTGCATGGCGGCGTCAAAGACTTCATAGTGAGCTTTGCCTTGCGATTGCGTTCCGCGCAGTGCTACAGGCGATCGCGCCCGATACATCGCCAGGTTAGCATTGCGGAGCAAGTCTTCCGGTTGCTCCTCATGATTCGTATTGACAGCAATTCCCATGGTGAGTGTCATGAACACTTCGCGATTGCCACTGGCGGTGTCCTCAGAGGAGTTTTGGTTGGAGCAATCATTAAGCTCAAAGGGTGTACTCAGCGTTTCATGAATCAACTCTGCCACGCGTGTGGCGTCATTGACATCCTGAATCCCTTCCAAAAGAATCGTAAACTCATCCGCTCCCAAACGGGCTACTGTATCTGTAGGACGCAGGCACATTTGGAGACGCTGGGCAAATTCCTGGAGTACCTGATCCCCCACCTCGTTTCCTAGGCTGTCGTTGACTAACTTAAAGCGATTAAGGTTGAGAAACAGGACAGCAAACAAATAAGGTACGCCGCGTGAGTCACGCCTACGACTCTGTCTGGCACGTTGCACCGCTTGTTTCAAGCGATCCATAAATAAAGCTCGGTTCGGTAGCCCTGTGAGTTGATCGTAAAAGGCATTGTGAATTAATTGTTGTTCGGCTTGTTTGCGATCGCTAATATCAAAGGCATAGATGCGAAAGCACTGGATTTCTTCTAAATAGTGCAGGACTTGTTCATAATAAATCTCACCAATTTTGAGTTCCCGCCGCATGGAACCTTTGCGTTGCAGTACCGTAGTCATTGAGGGTACTCCGGTGAGAAACGGATGCTCTGCACCTAACTCTTGTAAATCGGGTAACAATCGCATCGCTTCTGGATTCAGATAACGAACGTTACCGGCTAAATCCGTTTCCACAATGGGGTTGGGGCTGAGGAGTGCGATGGAAGCCAGCCGTGCGGTTTCGTGTTCTGAGCGGCGGCGTTCTGTCACATCCCGTCCCACGGATTGAAACTCAACGATCGAGTCATATCCCGGTGTTGAGGAACACTGGAATGAACCAGATACGTGCCATTCCCCGCGTTTTTTGGCTTCTGGGTCAACAATCACCCGATCTGTCCACTGTAGGCAGTGAATTTCGCCATCAGGCATGAGAATTTCGTATTCTCTGGTGGCAACTGGGTTTTTCAAACTCAGGCTGGCGATGTGCCTTTGGGTCTTTTCCCGATACGGATCGGGAATCATTTGCAACAAATTGCTGCCGAGGAGTTCCTCGCGGGTTTTGCCAAAATAACGGCAGTAGGCGTCGTTGACGAAGGTAATGGTGCCATCCGCGACAAATCGACAGATGAGATCGGTTTGGTCTTCCACAACCGCGCGATATCGCTCCTCGCTGTGGCGGAGTTCCTGCTCTAATTGCTTTCGTTCGGTGATATCAATGCCCACACCAAACAATAAATCCAGTTCCTCCTCGTTCCCTGCCTCTGCCGGGGAATGCCTGAAGATTGATTTCCCCCGCCACTCCACTAAAAGCTCTCGTCCATCTTTGGTGAGGACGTAGTTTTCTTTCAGGATAGGTTGCCTCGATTTCACCAGTTGCTTAAAGTTTTTGTAGAGCAACTTGCGATCGCACTTGCGTGTAAACGTCAATAAATAATCAGCCCCCAAAACCTCAACCAAGGTATAACCCACGGCATTGAGGAGGGCTTGATTCATCATGATGATTCTGCCTTGAGCATCCACAGCCACAAAAAAGGCAGAACTTGTTTCAATCAGAGTTTTGCTAAAGTCTCGTTCTTGGCGCAGTTCTTCTTCTAACTGCTTGCGCTGCATCACTAACCCTAACTGGGTTGCCACAGCAGACACCAGTTCCACCAATTGATCGTCTTCCGCACGAGAGTGGCTGATGAAAAAGGTGAGAACTGCCAGGACGCGATCGCCCATGAGGATGGGAACTCCAAACCCCGCCTTCAGTCCCGCCACTTGAGCCTGGGGGCGAACCATAGACGTGTCGGTTAACGCCGAAATATCTTCAATCCAAAGAGGTCGCCTCGAAGTCCATACTCGTCCTGGCAAACCCGTATTGGGGGGCAATGTCAGCTTTTGGCTGGAGCATCTGAACGGTTCTAGTGTTGGGGTTTTGCTATACCAAGCCGGAGTACATTCTAAAACACGGTCGTCGGGGCGAGGGAGCCACGCTTCGCCATAGTCCCAGTTTGTGACTTCACACACTAAGCGCACCGCCATACACAGTGCGGAGTGAAAATCGGGAGCGTCGCTGATCAGGGTACTGAGTGACTGTAACAGACCGAGTTCTTCTAACCAACGGACTCGCCCAGGAAGGTCACCGTTTAATTGGGGGTGATTTCGCTGCAACTGTGCTATCTGCTGGTTGACTTGTTGTTCCCAATCAATGTTTAGGGATTGAGTTTGAGATGGTTGCAACATATTATTGTCAGCCACAAGTGCTGGCTCTTCTGTTCTGGCTACGGCTGGACTATCTGAAGCGGCGGCGTGAATAGTATTCAAGTCAAGTTGGCTCGGCAGCGAGGCTTGTAGGTGAGTAGAGTCAGGCTGTGCTAGGACTTTGGAGAGTAACAGCGCCAGTAGGAACACGGTCAACAATGCTATGGCTACGGCGATGGCTTCGCTTCCCGGCGCTAACCAATGATTGGGATACCCTAGTGTCCATCCAGTGATCAATTCAACGGTGCCGCTAGTCAGGGTAAAAGTCCCAAGCAGCATCCAACTTCCGGCATAAGGCAGAGTCTTGCGCTGGAACAAAAAGTAGAAGATCAGGATGGAAATCGAGTAATAAGATAGGACAATTAATGCATGAGAAGAAACCTGGAGCCAACTCAGCTTTGGTGTCCAGAACACCCAAGGCTGTTGGATCATCAGTACTCCGTCAGACAACAGAGTTTCAAAGCAGTTCAATATAAACACTCTTAGTCCCGTACCTCACCACTGTGTTTAGAACCGAGGTAAATTTTTTTAAGACAGATTCAGATCATGCCGGATTTGCTCCCAAGCCTGTTGCAAAAGTTTCACGCTTCACAGAAGCTTCAATCAGCGGCTATGGAAATTGGCTCGATGGATGATTTCCATCTAATCAGGGTGTTGATATAAAACAACCCGCAAAACACAGGACGCGCTTGTGTTTTGTTGTTTATTTCTTGGGGATGCCCTAGGGAATTGGCACTGACTGCTACAATTTTCCCTAAACACCCTGGATACACCCCCTTAGAGACTCACAGCTCTTACAGGCTTGGTCAGAGGTGTATCTTACTGCCGCACCCTACTCGGCTGACACCCTGTTCCTAACAGCGCAGATGCGTGCTCTTTTTTTTGAGTACCTAGAGGACTTACGCATGAACCTTACAGATAAAGTTCAAATTCACTTTTGAACATTACAGGTAATGTGTTGGTAGCTGCACAGCGTAAGACATGTCTTAGTGTACACGCTTTGCTACCGATAATGCCACTTTGATTAAGGAAAAATAGGCCAATTTTTGGGATTTTACAGAATTAATCAGCTAAATTTAAATTACAACGATTGATTAAGAAAATGCCCGGAGTTCTAGGAGTCATCGATTAAGCTCTCTTTTCATCACCTACACAATTCCTGAGATCCCAACTTTCTAAACACCTAACTTTTGCCGAAGAAATATCTTTTCTTTCAATAACTCTGATTGGAAAAAAATTATTGTTGGTATCTTAAGTTGTATTCAGTTTTTTGTGCTTTCTGATACAGACGATTTTAACAATAACCTTGTTCCTTAGGAAGAAGTCACGCGGCGATCGCAATCGATATGCTTCAGATTAGCTGCAATTCGCAAGAGCGATACCTGGGAGTTCTGCAAAGGTGACAATAGCACAAACTAATGGTGCTTGGCCTCTGCTCACCGGAACGGTTAGCTACTTTTCGGGTCAGTACTCTCAGGTTTTCTTCATTCCTATTGGTAATCATGATTCACACAATTACTTCCTCAGGGAAATCTCTAAATATTAATTCTTCCAATCGCATTCTCTGCTCTTATACGAATGTAACTCGTAACCTTGAAATTATTCGGATTAAAAATATTCCTGATTTGTATTTGGAGCGAGTCATTTTTCCGGGTGAGCGTCTGATGTTTGAAGCTGTGCCAGAAGCCCAACTAGAAATTCAGTCCAATCAGACCCTAAGCGTTGTTGTTCCTTGCCATCAGTTGAGTGTGACTGCAACGGGAACATTAAATCAGCTCATTCAGTCATAACCTCAAATGGGTTGAAGACTTCAATCCACTCTCTATTCAATATATTTTGGTCAAAAAATAAGCATCTGTATTATCATTCAAATCTGAGTCAATTCTACCTAATTTATTCTTGGCATACCAATTATTAATCTGTCCTCTCCATTCACTGCCTGAAATGTCCCAAACAGATCCAACGACGCGATTGAACTTTATTTGCCCAAAGCAGCGCTACTACGGTGATTGGACACCCCAACACGTAGTTTTTAATGCTAACTTACAGGAATTTGCTCAGCAAGTGAGTTACATTAGTGCTTTGCAAACGAATGGTAAGCTATCTCCACAACAGGCTTTTGAAGACATTAAATATTTGTGGGAGCGGCTTCAGAAAAGTAAAGAGCAATTAGGGATTGATGAGGGGATAATTTAGGCTGTGGTAGGGAAGTTGTGCTAGGTTCTCCTCCATATAGTTGCAATCTTCCCCGATGAATCATTTACTCGATAATGTCCCCCGAAAGGCTCACAGCAAAACGCTGACGTTAACCACCAAACTGTCCTATGGCTTGGGAGAACTCCCAGGGGAGCTGCCTAACAACATATTGGTGTTTTACCTGCTATTCTTCCTCACCACTGTAGCTGGGTTAAATCCTACCTTAGCGAGAAACGTCTTACTCGTTGGCAAACTTTGGGATGCGATTAAGAACCCGATCATTGATTGGCTCAGCGATCGCACCAGGTTCTGGCTCTGGTGAGCTTTGCCCATGTGGTGTCTTCGGCTCAACGGCATCTAATTTTGGGAACTGTTTGTGGGGTGATAGCTATGTATTCCCCATTGACTTGGGTTTATTTCGCCCTATTCATTATCTTCAGTTGTTGAGTACTCTTGATCAAATCACGCAGTCGCTGTCGCAGGTGTTTGATATTCGGTGTCTGGTTACCATAACGCCAGCTAACATAAGCTTGGGAAATTTCATCAATCACCTCGGCAGAGGGGGGAGCATGGTGTTGATGCGAGCCTCTGGCATATTCTAAGGGTGTCTGTGCCGGGTGCTTGGTGTAGCCGTTAGTACTTAAAAGCCTCAGCATTTGCTGATAGAGATTTTCCATCGGAGGCAAACCAGCTAGCCATCGACGATAGCGCCAAGTTCGCCATTGGGTCCAACCCAACCAACCCAAAAAAGCAAGGGCGATCGCTAAAATCAAACCGATGAAAAAGCCAACCCAACCGTTAGAGACAATCCCCCACACCCAAGCAATAATTCGGCCTATCCCACCAATAAGCCAATTCCCAATCTCGCCCAAATAACTCTTCACTGGGGTGGGCAACCAACCCGCTATCCATTGCCAAAACTGGCGTAAGACGCCAAACGTTTCAGTCTCCTCCACACTCTGGGGAATCAGTTCGTGACCGGGAATCGGGTCAAAGGCAAACCAGCCATGTTGTGGAAAATACACCTCGGTCATCGCATAGGCGTCGGTGTTTTTAACAATATAAAAACCCGTGAAGGGATTGAACTCACCTGTGCCAAACCCAACGACAAGTCGCGCTGGGATGCCAATGGAGCGCAGCATGATGGTTAGTACGGTGGAAAAGTGGTCTGGGTACCCGCCTTTGTACTTGAATAGGAAGGCTTCCACCAAGTCTTCATTTTCCTCAAACGTGGGTAGATTAAAGGGGTCTGTGGGGAGTGAGTAGCGCTGTTTAAGGGATTGAGCTAAATACAGGGCTTTCTCATAAGCGGAAGTGATGGGCTTGGGTGAGGTGGCTAACAGAGCTTCTGTTTGTTGTCGGACTTTATCCGCAATTTTGGGGGGAACGCCCAGATAGTATTTTTCAACAGACTTGGGATAATTACCTGTTGCCCGTTGCAGCCGAGAGCGATCGCGATACGGTATTTCCGAAATCACCGTGTAGGTGAGTCCCTCTGTTAAACTAGCAGGCGCTCTCAAACTCCCTTCC
The DNA here is from genome assembly GCA_039962225.1 of Microcoleus sp. AS-A8. Classification (NCBI taxonomy): domain Bacteria; kingdom Bacillati; phylum Cyanobacteriota; class Cyanophyceae; order Oscillatoriales; family Microcoleaceae; genus Microcoleus; species Microcoleus sp. AS-A8. The sequence goes on along the minus strand of JAMPKV010000003.1, from coordinate 383,030 downwards.
GGGTCTACCTCGATTTCCCGCGATGGGAAGTAAAGTTGCTGAGGATAAGCCAGAGCGGGGATGAGATTCGGCAAGTCTGAGACTACGGTGTAACTTTGAACCACCTGTTCGGTTCGCTCAGCGGTCAAGGGGATCGGGAGGAAAAATCGATACGACCACTCCGGTCGATTGACCCTAACCACTTTTTCGTCACGAGAGATTTCCCATCCCTGACCTGTATAACGGTCAAAGGCGAGCACCCGCCAAAACCCCGGTGCCTGAGAACGTACCCGTAATACGACCTTAGGCTTGAGTGTACCCCGGAGGTTTTGATTCATTTTGCTGTTAAAGCCATAGTAAAACGTATCATCCATCTCCCCAGAGTCGCCGCTTCCCCCTTGCCCACTCTCGCCAGCACGATTACCTTGGCTACCTTCGCGCACATAGCCCGGATTGATAATGCCACCTTGTTGATTCTCGTCAAAATTTTGGTCAGCAAAATTTCCCGGCGCACTCACGGGAAATGTTTGGAGTTGATAGCCTGGAAAGCGCGGCATTAGGGCAAAAATCGCCAGTCCCAAACCCACGATTGCCACGAGAAATACACCCAGACGTCGAAGTGAGAGGGGTGAAGAATTAGGCTGAATGGGTGAGGCCGTTCGGCGTTTTGGGGTTCGCAATAGCCCCAAGCGCGACTGATAATCAAGGACGAGGGTGGGAAGTGCGATCGCTAAAAATATGCACAATAGCGGAGCAAAGGCTAACGTTTGACTCAGGGTACCCGCTACGCCTAACAGAATCAGCCCAATCACCATCGAATACCCTAAGTCTTTGCGGCGAGGCAGGTCAAAACTATGCAGGATTTGTAACTGAATTAATAACTCTGCCAGCACCAAGCGAGTATCATTGAGCTGACCTAACAACCGAGCAAAAAACGCCCCCATGGCCAACAACATCCCAATCGCCAGGATGAACTTGACGGTGATGTTGCGCTCTCGGCGGCGGTACCAACTCCAAGTCGCTCCAACCGCACTCAGCGGTACAGCCCACAAGCTTAGCTGAGTTTCCGCTGCCAGATCAGTGGCAATAATCCCAACGATCACCAGCGCCTGCACCAGCACCCGCAGTCCAATTGAGTTTTCTGTCTCAGGAGTCGGCATGGCTTGAAGACGCCGCCACAACTGACCGAAAAGGGGTAGACGACGGCCTTGCCGCATTCCAGAGAAATTAGACATAGCAAATTAGTCAGTGGTCAGTGGTCATACCATTGAGGTTGAGACTGGCTTGAATTTCTGAAGCTGCCAAATCGCCAGCCTGTCAAAATCCTTGCCTCCAAAATCCCAAATGGTATCATCCGTCAGTCGTCAATCGTGAGGGACAACTGACAACTGACAAATACCAGGTTTCCAATATGCTAGCCCAAAGGGTTTTCAACTTACATCGTCGGGCAGATGGCAAAAATTAAGGGTGTTTGTTCCGAATCATGAAAACGAATTTCTAACGGATAGGTCTGGTTCGCTTGCAAATCAAAGGATTCCACACTCACGTAGCCTGGATAGATGCGCTGTGCACTGGCTGATGCCTGAGGAGTCCGCAGGGTCAAAGTGCCACCGCGAGGTAAACGCGCGGTGACGCGGAGCTTCGGCACTCCCTCTTGCATCTCATATTCGGCCTGAACGCTTACAACGCCCACAGAGGTCTGCCACTGCCGCTCTACAGGAGTTCGATTCGGAGAAATCGGCACAGTCAGAGCGCTGATAATCTCCTTCGCCGCCAATAGTGCCAGCGTCATCTTTTGTTCATTAGACGCCGCCTCGTAACTGCTCGGCAAGGATAGCAGTTGTTCGTTGGCGCTTGAATTAAAGGAACTCTCGCTGCGAGAGCCTCTAACACTGGTACCACCAAAGGCTGGAGACAACAGCACCATTCCGGCGAAATGGTTGAGCGCCTGAAATTGGTCGGGGAATAGACTTTCCACCGCATGAACTAGTTTGGCTCCGAGCTGCCGTCGGGAATACACAGCCTCAGAACAGGCATCTAAGAGTTGTGCTAAAACATTTTCTGGTAGGGTAACCGGTAGAGTCAGGTTAAATAACTGAGGCATCCACAAGCGAACGGGAGGAACCCAACTATCTTCTACAGCGTCAGAAGTATTGGATTCATAGTCAGAAAGTTCCGTCTCCCACGGAAATAAGGGGGGATGACGTTCGATTTCAGCTTGTAGTCGGCGTTTTAATATTGCCTGGAAACGGTTTTGCACGGTCGGCATTTCTCCCAAGTCGTAAGGGCGGCTTGAACCGCCCGGTACATCGTCCTCACGAGCAAGGATCGGGTCCGAACTTGCCCATGCGCGGTATTGATCCGCTTCGTTGGTGTTAAAAGATGCAATGTTCAACTCTTCTAAATCAACTGGGTCTATTGGCTCCAATTCAAAATCCGCTGCTTTAAGTTCCTTAGGAGAGACAGAATGGTCTGCCTGACCCTCTGCCGGGGGTGAAGCAGCGGGAACGGACTCTTCTAGTAGCCAGGTAATTAAACGGCTATATAAGGTGTCCGAGTTGTTATACATGTCACTATTCATCTTGAGATGCACCAGATCCGGATACTGAACTATTGCGAATATCCCAGGCAAGTTCGAGTAATTTAAACCAACGCTTTTCCACCTGGGTAACCGTACAACCTAAGGCTTGGGCAATTTCATTCGTTGAGCGACTTTGCTGCTTGAGATCGAGTAATTCTTTCTGAGTGGCGTTCATCTTGGTCTGAAACCGTTGCCACTCCCACGGCGTCAGTCCCAAATTCCGCTCTAGATCCGCTTCAAGCCACTGATGGACCAGTTCCCATCGGTGAGATAGGGCAAACCGGATTAAATGATACTTAAAGCGTTGCTGCAAATAATCCCTCTGTCGAGGGGTTAAGCCTAAAAACTCCTCTATTTCGCTCGTGGGGAGGTCTTGCAGGCGTAAGACAAAGTATTCGGCACAATCATGTTGCTGACGTTCTTCTAAATAGGCGAGTAATTCCTCAATCACCGTATCCCGCAGGTTCGCTTCTAGGGGTTCGGGTTCGGAGGCGACCATCATCTCCCGTACTTGCTGGATCGCTGCATCATTCCAGTTCGTGTCGGACTCTGGCGTTGCACCTTCAGCGGCGGTATCCATATCAACCGAGGTTTCTGGCGGTTGCTGTTGGGAAAAAGTTTGCGCTCGCAGAATGATTAATTGCTGAGATCGACGACCGGGTAAGGGAATACGCCGCTTCCCATAACGCTCGGTAAAGGCCATATATTCCGCCAACTCCAAAAGACTTCGCGGACGATAAGTGGCATCAATTAAGTTCTCCCGCCGAAAGGCATTCAAGGCTTCCACGTAGAATCCTTGTAAGAAATCTTCGATTAAGGTCAGCCGCGCTTGGTAGCTGGCTGGTGCCTGTGGGGGTGTAATGTAGCGGTAGACGATCGCACTCAGAGTACTCTGAAGCTCAATTCGTCCCCTTTGTGACCCCAGTTTGTAGTAGCTTAAAACTTGCTTGAGGCGATGGGTTGCCAGGGTATGCGCCCAACTCTCAACATCTCCTGAAGTCTGTATTCGACTGCTTTCGTTACAGATTCGACTGACTTCATCGGCTAAACGTGCTGCCACGTCGCGGCAATTCTGATCGGAAGCACGAACAGACTGCCGGAATTCGTTATACAGCAGCTGAAAAATTGCCTCCACGCCCTGGCAGACTTCCCTCATGATTTTCATTGGTTAACAAAGACCCTAACACTTTCCGCACGCTCGACTGTTTTGATCTGGGTTTAGACTCAAGATAGCAGCACCATTGATGACAGTTCTCATGAATTTAGACCTACAAATTCAAGTTCTGATTGACAATGCACCACAAGACGGGACGACGCCTCAAATTATGGAAGCGATCGCACCTGTACTCAAACTCGTTGCCACTCAGCTACGACATTCGGAGTATCACATTCTCCAAACTCTTGACGAGAGTTGGCTTCTCACTACACTGAGTAATCGCGCTCAACCTGAGATCCAGAAAAATGTTATTTATGCTTTTGGGACTCTCAAAGATGCTGCTGATTTTCAGTCGGTTTCTGACCCTCAAATCCTCGCTGCTGCTGTACCTGTCACTCACATTCTGTTCCAAATGTTGGCGCTAGACGCCGTTACAAGTATAGTTTTCTTCGATACACCCGGTAATCTAGCTGCTGGGACAGAGGTACGTCGAGATGAGCTACAAACTTTAATTCAAACGCAACTGCAACACAGCCAGTCCGTACCTAGGTCATATCCTAGCAAGCTTCCTCCAGATATTGCTTGAGTACCTCTTGCCAACTTTTAATAAAGATGGTAGATTCAACCTTTCTCTTGATGGGGAGATGCTTTTTAGTCCTTAGCCCAACGCGGAGGGCGTCTAGCAAGGATTACTCCCTCTCCATCCTAAGAGCTTCGTAGCGGCAGATTGAACCCTGGTTTTGTGAATTTGATCCATTTCCATTTTAGAGTGCAGCCATCGATCAGGAGCCGCAAGGCACTACGAGTGAGCTTCACTCCACGGTTCCACGGGTGACCCTCTCTTGGCACTCTTTGAAATGGCTTGTGTACTTACCTACTGTTATTCTGACTCGATACTCACACAACTGGCTATTTAATCCTTAAGTTTTGTCACAAAACCTGGATTGACTCCTGAAAAATTAGGCAGTCTCTGTAAAGGTACTTATTATTCTTTGGCTTTGTCAATATTATGTAAAGAAACGACAATGAAGTGTTCATGGTTAGGACGGATAAGGAACTCACAAAAGTCGGAACTGGATGAATAGGGGTGACGAATGATTGGCTGTACTTACTGTACTTAGTACAAACGACTCAGGACATAATCCGCTAAGTCTATCAACGTTTGAGCCGATGTTGAGGGCTTGAGAACAGCCAAGCTTTGTACGGCTATCTGAGCGTGGTGTGCAGCTAAGGCGCGGGAACGTTCGATTCCTTGACTCTCTTTAACCAAAGCGAGGGCTTGAGGAATATCATCAGGTTGGGCAAATTCTCGCTCAATGAGTACCTCTAGATAGGGTTTTTCTTCCAAGGCATATAAAACTGGGGCGGTAAGATTGCCACTAATTAAATCCGAGCCGGCTGGTTTACCTAAGGCTTCCGTCGAACCGGTAAAGTCCAAGATATCATCGATAATTTGGAAGGCTAACCCAAAATGATTCCCATAGGAGTACAAGTCTTCTGCCACCTCCGCCGAGACACCACTCAGTAGCCCCGCGGCTTTGGCACTATTCGCCAGAAGTGAAGCTGTTTTACGATAAGTTTTCTCCAGGTAGGCTTCCATCGTCAGGGTGGTATCAAATCGAGTCAGCCCTTGTTGAATTTCGCCTTCTGCCATGTCTTTAATCACTTCTGACAACAGCTTGACGACTTCTAAATTGCCGAGGTTAGCCAGGTACCAAGCGGCTTGACCGAACAAGAAATCCCCAGCGAGTACCGCCACACGGTTGTTGAACAAACTATGGACTGTGGGAACGTTGCGACGTACCTCGGCCTCATCGACGACATCGTCATGAACCAGACTCGCCGTGTGAATCATTTCTGTAATTTCGGCCAGACGACGATGTCGCGAGGTAATGTCGGAGTCGAGCATGGTGGCTCGCGAAATTAAAAACACGATTGCCGGTCTAACTCGCTTTCCCTGTGCCCCGAATAAGTGTTCGGCTGCGGCATAGAGTATGGGGTGACGGGCACCTACCAGGTTCTTTAAGTTCTCGGTCAGCAGACACAGGTCTGCTTCTACAGGGGCGAAAAGGGAGGTTACTGAGGTCATGGATCAGCCGACTCAGAGATTAGGTTACGAAAGTTTACAATTTCTTTTTTTAATTTTAGGCGAAGCGTCCCCTACAGGGAAGTTTTGTTGGATTAATCGCTGTACCCAAGCGTAATACCAGGGTTTGTATCGACATATTAAGTCCCTGAAAAAATTAGTGTAACTCGCCAGGATTGTTGTGTTAATCTAAATAGTAAGGGTTTCAAAAAATTAATACATTTATTGATTCCAAGGTGATAGAGGAAAATATTCCCCTATGCCGATGGTGTAATACGCATTCAGTAGGCATAGTGCCTGATGTTTCGGGATAACTCCCCAGTGGTATCACTGGGGACGGTTGTCTGTCAGACATAATAAAATTCTCGCTGGGCAGAGATTCTGAGCCGAGCCGCAACGTCCTGTTCAGAAACTTGACTTACGGGAACCAACAGTGAAGTTAGAGGGAACGTACTCTGTCTCCCTAGATATTTGTATGCCAACAGTGTCTTGAGTCCATAAGGATTTGGAAGACGCTGTTGGAAGAATTTGTATTGACTTTTCCTTTCCCTCCCTCTTGTCCACACTATGATTTATATGGATATGCCTGTGATTATTCCTCTTCTGGCGACTGGTTATCTATTAACAATTTATCTGCTATTGACTCTAGCGCAACGGACGATCAAGAATTCGCGTTACGTGGACAACTCTTTGACCGACGCTTACGCTCCTTTCGTGTCAACCGAGCAAACCCATCAGACCGATGAGGTTGAAGGATGGTTATTTCAGATGAGTAGTGTAACTTCATTAGCCTCTGATGAGTTAACACCTCCTATAAGGCCAGCGTCAAACGTTCAAAAGGCCAGTAGTGTATCTTAAGTGGCTCCGAATGGGGGAGAGACTAAAATCAGGATTTTTTCGGGTTCTTAGTCTCTCTCCCATATAATTCAAGATTAATTTTTTATTCCCTAAAGACCAATACACCGCCCCTTGTGGGCGTTTTTTTTGTGCTTCTCTCCTCGCCACCTCTAACCATGAAAGAAGATTTCCCATTGGTTAGAGCTGCGATCACTCTACTGATTCTAGCGGAGCCACCGGGGAGGATACGGCTGGCAGACATACTTTTTCAGCCACTGGAGTGCAGCCCAGCCATTGCACAGAGAGTTGGGCAAACTGCTGAGGACAACCACTCACACAAAAGCTAGTTGGTAGCGGTGCGCGATTATTCCTCAGTCCGAGGATGTCCAGTTCTTGTGCCGCCGCCGCCACGACATGTACAGCCGGGTCAACGAGTTGGACGGTTGGAGGTAGGATTGTCCGCAGGACGGGAGCCAGAAGCGGATAATGAGTACAGCCATAAATCAGGGTATCGATTCGCTGCTGTAGTAAAGGGTCTAGGTACTGCCGCGCCACCTCAGCCGTGTAGGGATCATGGACACGGTTTTGCTCAACTAACGGCACAAACTCTGGACAGCCAACTTGCCAGACTTGTGCTGTCGCTTCAATCTCAGATATGGCACGCCGATAAGCATTGCTAGAAGCCGTTGCTGGGGTGGCAATCACCCCAATGCGCCGACCTTGCTGAACCGCCGCACGAGCACCTGGTAAAATTAGCCCCAAAATTGGCAGGTTAAACTCACGTCGTAAGGTTTCCAACGCTAGAGCATCACTTGTATTACAGGCCAGGACAACCATTTTGACGTCCTGTTGCACCATCCAGCTCAAGATCTCAAAACCGAACTGCACAATTTCATGACGCGACCTTGTGCCGTAGGGTAGGCGCGCTGTGTCAGCAAAGTAAAGTATCGATTCGTTTGGGAGTTGTCGATAGAGTTCTCTCAAAACGGTGAGACCACCAACACCGCTGTCGAAAACACCGATACGACGCTGCTGTGGTTCTTCCTTGGCAGGATCAGCAGGATTATCGGTTTCCTCGCTGGGAAAGTCAGCGGTATAAGGGTCAGAGGGATTTTGCCCGTGAGGGTCACTGAGGGAGGAGGTGGAAAAGTTGATCACCGATGTTTGTTAGGAGAAAGATGTTTAACTATTTTGCTGAATGTACTGGAGAATACCACGAGCGATCGCTTGTGCCATCTGGCTGCGGTAAGCTGGGTTAGACAGTTTGGCGGCATCTTCTCTTCCCGTGACAAAACCAACTTCTACTAAGACCGATGGCATAGAAGTCTTTCTCAGGACGTAAAACCGCGCTCGTCGGATACCCCGGTCTTTAACATCCAGATTCTGCAAAATGCTGCTGTGGATGGTTTGGGCAAGGCGCTGACCACTTGAGTAGTAATACGTCTCTAAGCCACTCACATCGGGGCGGCTAGGACCGATGGCATTAGCATGGATGCTGACAAATAAGTCGGCATTTGCCCGTTCAGCCATAGTGGCTCGTGGTGCCAGGTCTACAAAGTAATCCGATGTTCGCGTCATCACGGCTTGGATACCTTGTTGTTCCAAGAGTGAGGCTACCTGCTGGGCAATCGGCAGGATAACATCTTTCTCTCGCAATCCACCAAGGCCGATCGCACCCGGATCTTTGCCACCGTGTCCCGGATCGACAATGACCAGAACGCGCCCCTTGGGTACACGGGGAGATGACACAGGTGGATTATTGATAGCAGGGGGTGGCGCAGGAGTATCCCTTTCCGGTAGTGGCACAGGAATTGAGCTGATGGGCGGCGTTCCGGGTTGGGAGGGCGTTAGTTGTAGCGCCAAAAGCTCGTCATTAAGCTGATTGAGTTCCCCAATCTGGACATTTGTTGCCGCTTGTACCAAAATCACAACCGTGCGTAAATCTTGCTGCCGGAGCAGTACCCGCGACAAAGGGCTATTGGCATCGAGTTGCGGTCCTCTGACTCGTTGAGCCAGTCGAGCGGAGGGGATTGTAATGCGGTAAGCTTTGGCGATCGCATCCCAAGTGCTAATCGCCCTGACCGGTTGGTCAGCCCGAATTAAAAGCTGAGTCTGGTTGTTAGCCAGTTCAACGGACTCAATCGTCGCTACTTTACCCGCATCAGAGGTAGAAATCGGTCGATTGGGTGTGCCCAGCAACGGTGGGATCTGGGAGGATTGATTCCTGGGAGGTGTATTTCCAGGGGGTTGGCTAGGGGATGGCCCTATCCGCTGAGGTGTAGGTAATTGCACCGTCCACTCTCGTGGCGAAAGCCCTCGGAATTTCACGGCCTTCGGATCTAAGGTGTAACCGGGCGCTAATTCAATTACGATCCGAGTTGTATTGTTGTCCAGTTGTCCCACGCGAACTTCTCGAATCGCCCCACTCACCCGTTGATTTGTGGTTGGGCGTCCCAGCTCAATCCCAGGCAGGTCAATGACTATCCGTGTCGGATTGGTCATCAGTAACGCCTTCGGTTGAACCCCACTGTCGGTGATAAACACCAATCGGTTCTGATTGTTATCAAAACGCCACTGTAGAAGTTGACGCGCTTGGGCGGCAGATGAAAGAAGAAAAACTATTAAAAAGCTGGGAAGTACTAGTAGCCAGCGAAATTTCACAATTATTGCTCCTCGTTAAAGCGCGGTGTTGCATCGAAACAGCGGTTGGGTGATGAACCAAGATCAAGGGAGTTGTAGGCGTGAAGAATTTATTCACGTTTCTTCACGTTTGTCAAGACATCTTAATGATTTCTGACTACACGTTTGTTCCAACTCTGACTCCAGCCTTTTGCCGCACTCTTCAATGCATACGAATGGGCATCTGTCTGCTCAAGACAGTCAACCTCAAGGGACGTAGACTAGCAAACTTAAGTTTCAGGAGAAATAGTATACACAGAATTTCCCCAATCAAAAATATAGGTTGGGTTGTGTACGAACAAGAGCAATCTTGAAAAGATTAATCCATGAAACTCAGTTTTCACGAACCTTTCTTTCGCTCCTCAATCGCTTCAATGTCCTCAAATGACTCCTGCTGTCGGTTGACTGCTGGTTCTACAGCCACCGATTCTATACTTGCAGCGTCTAAGGCCGGTATTTCTGAAGGTGTAGTCTCCAACTCGGATTCCTGAAAAACTAATCGCAGGAAGGGAGGGGCGACAAAGGTTGTTAAAATGACCATCATGATAATCGCAGCCTCCATAGCTGGTGATAGGACACCACTAGCCGAGCCTACACCCAAAAAAACGAGTCCCACTTCGCCTCGAGGAATCATCCCAACACCGATGGCTAAGCGGTTGATTCCAGGTTGACCGAATACAAACAGACCAGTAACTACCTTACCCAGAATCGCGACTCCAATCAGGAAAACCGCCAAAATCAAGCCTTCTCGATTAGCAGGAACGGTTGGATTAAGAACACCCAGATCCGTTTTTGCCCCGACGACGACAAAGAAAATCGGGACAAGCATATCGGCAACGGGAATCACCTGTTCTTCTAATTCCCGGCGCTTATCGGTTTCTGCTAGAACCAGTCCCGCCGCAAAGGCTCCCAAAATCGCTTCTAAGTGAATGACAGCGCCAATGTAGGACAAAATAAAGGCAAAAATTAGTGCTGTCAGCAATAGCTGACCGCGAGTTTTCATTTCATTGACTAAGGCAACGAAATAGGGACTTAAGAAACGACCTAACAAAATAGACCCAACCAGGAAAACAGCCGCACTAATAATCAGATAGATGACGTTGCCGATCTCGATTTCACCCGTCTTCGCCAGACTCGCAACAACTGCCAAAACGATAATTCCAAGGACGTCATCCAGAACGGCTGCACCAATGATAATTTGACCTTCTGAAGAACTAAGACGACCAATTTCTGCTAGAACTTTTGCCGTAATTCCAATACTGGTGGCGGTCAAAGCCGCACCCGCAAAAATCGCCGGGATAGGGGGAATATTAAATAAATAAATTAATCCAGCCGTACCAGCAGCAAAGGGAACTACGACCCCAATAACGGCGACAACAGCCGCTTGAGGACCAACGCGGATGAGTTCTTTTAGATCCGACTCCAGTCCAATTTCAAACAATAGAATCACGACGCCTAATTCTGACAAGATCGAGATCACCTCGCTCTGGGCTTGAAACACTGAAACGGCGGCTTCTGGACTCAAACCCGCTGTCGTTTGGAGAAAGCTTACCAGCAAAGAATTGCTTACATCTGCACTGCCTTCTGGGAACACCAACAGATGAAGAGCAGAGACTCCTACGACTACACCGCCTACGAGTTCCCCTAATACGGGTGGTAAGTTCAGTCGAGCGCAAATCTCACCGCCCAGTTTGCTGGCGAAGTAGATCACGACCAAACTCAGTAGTACTCCTGCGAGAATCAGTGATTCGTTTGCTGATTCCTTGGGAGTTGCCTCTGCCATCAGCAGAGGGTGAGTCCCGAAAGATGAAAACAGGTTGGTAGGGTCGAAGAAACTCACCCAGGCAGTGATGTCAGCCATTCGTGGTAGTTGCGAAAAATTCATTCTTTCTACTCTACAAGTTTCTTAACGAAATCAAGCCTTCCTCGGGTTTATTCTGCTGGGCAGTTAAGTGCTATACAAAAAGTTGACTCACCCGCCAGTTGAAGAATTCGCTGCCAATATTCAGCAGAAACGGGGACGACGGAAAGTCGAGGCAGACGGACGAGGTCGAAGCGCGTGAAGTGATGATCTTGCTTGATCTGTGTTAGGGTAACAGGCTGGGGGAGCGATCGCACGGCGCGAATGTCCACAACCATACGACGAGGGTCATTGAGTTTAGGGTCAGCATAGGGCAATGAGATAATTTCAGCCATCCCCACGACCTGCCGCTCTTGGCCTGTGTGGTAAATCAATACTTTGTCCCCTAATTTCATGGTACGGAGATATTTCAGGGCAAGAGGATTTTTGACACCATCCCAGATGCCACATCCAGCTTGCTCTAAATCGGTGTAGGAATATTCTTGGGGTTCGCTTTTGAGTAGCCAGTAGGCCATTGGTTGAAGAGAAAAACTACAAATTAAAAGAAGGCAACTGTAGCCTAGTTGCTAAAACGGTAACGGCTGAAAATTTTGACGCTCTATTGTGGCACAGTAGAAGCCAACGACAGGTTCATGATATCAAGTCATGCTGTTTTTTCAGTCATACCTCTTACGCTACGACTCTAACGAAAGCCTAAAAATTCTATGGGTCAGGAAGATTTAGCCTTGTTTCAGATTAGGAGAATCCTTGACATGAATCAAACTTTTCTTTCTCGTTTCCGCCATGTCTCTACTCAGCGGTTGCCGACTGTTTCTGTAATGGTGGGGCTCCTGACTCTGATGCTGACAAACCCGACGCTGGCACAGGAGAAACTGCTACGAACCCTTACCGTAACTGGGCGTGGTGTGGAATCAATTTCTACAACGAAGACTCAGGTTCAGTTGGGTGTTGTAGTTCAGGGGAAGACGGCGACAGAGGTTCAGCAGGAAGTGGCGCGTCGAGCATCGGCTGTGGTGGAGTTGCTGCGATCGCGTAATGTGGAAAAGTTAGAAACGACGGGCATCCGACTCAACCCAGTTTATCGTTCCGAAAACAACAAGGCACCCCAGATCACCGGTTATTCAGGTACTAATACAGTTAGTTTTCGCACCTCTACCGAGCAAGCCGGTAAGCTCTTGGATGATGCGGTTCAAGTCGGTGCGACGCGGATTGAGGGTGTTAGTTTTACGGCGTCTGATGATGCGATCGCGTCAGCGCAAAAACAAGCCCTGCGGAAAGCTACAGAGGATGCCCAAAGCCAAGCCGATGCTGTTTTGAGTACCCTCAATCTCACCCGTAAAGACATTGTCAGCATTCAACTCAATGGTGCTACCCCACCCTCACCGATGTCGGTTTTCACGGGTCAGGATGCATTAGAGAGTCGATTGGCTACCTCACCGATCATTGGCGGTGAACAAGAGGTGCAGGCATCTGTAACGCTACAAATCAGCTACTAGTTCTGAGAGTACAGGCTAGTAGGGAAGGAAGTTCTGCCTCTGGAGATTGTTGTTTAACACCGAGTATAAGCTATAGTTAAGCCGACACCCCGACAATGGCAAACGATTAAAATTCTGTATCGTTGTAGTGCTCCACTGCGCTGGTGTCATTATCTCGCTTAGAACCTAGCAATTCCAGGCGCTCCACTTGGATGATTGGGGTTGAACGCTCTACTCCTGTTGCTCGATCACTCCAGTGATCGATTTTCAGAGACCCTTGAACCCCGATTAACTTCCCCTTTCGGACATAATTAGCCGCAACTTCTGCCGTCTTACCCCATAGCTCTAGATTGAACCAGTCAGGCTGATCGTTGTTACGCGTCCGCCGATCCACTGCCAGCGTTAGCTTACACTTAACCTTGCCAGACTCGAAATACTTCACATCTGGATCTCCACCCACCCGACCGACTAGATTGACAACGTTAAGACTCATCGTTTTTAGTACTCTTGTACTTATCTTGCGGATCTACTTTAACGAATTTAACCAGACAATAACAATGACTGAGGCGGGGAAACTTTACTAAATCTTTAAATAAGGAAGGAATATACTGAATTTAACTTTCGCCCGGATGAGGTATGACTTCAGATGAATGATAGTTTCAGCTTGATTGTTGATGATTTCTGATAATGAATTGCTTTACCTCACTAGACTCAGCTCAAGAAACGTAATAGAATCCACATCGGTTACGGTTCAGTTACATTTCGGTCGTATACAGCAGCATTTGACTTTGGGGGCGTAGAAACGAGTGGGTTTTTTCAGTCGCTTTTCCCTATCACGGGACATGGGTATAGACCTGGGTACTGCTAATACTTTAGTATACGTATCTGGAAAAGGCATTGTTCTTCAAGAGCCTTCCGTCGTCGCTATGGACCAGGACTTAAAAGTTCCGCTAGCCGTAGGCGAGGATGCCAAAAAAATGTTGGGCAGAACCCCAGGGAATGTGGTTGCCCTTCGTCCTCTCCGCGACGGCGTGATTGCCGACTTTGATACCGCTGAATTGATGCTTAAGCATTTTATCCGGCGGGTTCATGAAGGCAGAACTTTGGTTTCACCTCGGATTGTGATTGGCATTCCTAGTGGTGTGACAGGCGTCGAACGACGGGCTGTCATGGAAGCCGCGTCTCAGGCGGGCGCAAGAGATGTTTACTTAATAGATGAGCCTGTGGCAGCAGCGATTGGCGCTGGGCTACCTGTAGCCGAGCCAACAGGCAACATGATCATTGATATTGGTGGCGGCACCACTGAAGTCGCCGTACTCAGTTTACAGGGGACGGTTCTGAGTGAATCCGTGCGGGTTGCTGGAGATGAACTGAGTGACTCGATTACCCAGTACATGAAAAAGGTTCATAACTTGGTTATCGGGGAACGCACCGCTGAAGAAATCAAAATTCAGATTGGTTCAGCCTACCCGACTCATTACGATGATGATGCCAATATGGAAGTACGGGGCTTACACTTGCTCTCTGGCTTACCACGAACTGTCACCATCAAAGGACCTGAAATCCGTGAAAGTATGTCAGAACCGCTTTCAGTTATTGTGGATGCGGTGAAGCGGACGCTCGAACGGACTCCTCCAGAACTCGCTGCTGACATTATTGACCGGGGCATTATGCTGGCGGGTGGCGGCGCTTTACTAAGAGGGCTGGATACACTGATCAGTCATGAAACCGGAATTGTCACCCATGTGGCAGCCGATCCCTTGAGCTGCGTTGTCTTAGGAACGGGTCGAGTGCTAGAGAACTTCAAACAGTTAGAACGGGTGTTTAGTGGGCGTTCTCGCCATATGTAAAGCTCAGCGAGCGAATATCTCGCTTTGAGGAGTTATATTCTTAACTACACAATCCCTATACCTGTAACCCTAGAAGATACACGTCAGCCAAACGCTGAGCGTTGCTAGAGAGCTATGTTTATAATGCGTCGTTGGTGGGACCGGCATGGGGTAGCTATTGTGCTGGGAGGACTAACATTGAGTGCTGCCTGGTTGGTTCGCCAGACCCAAGGGGCAGCAATCTATGAAACTTACCAGTTGATAACTCGTCCCTTTCAAGTCGGTCCAACAAAAGAAGAGCGCCTTACTGATGCGCGAGTCGTGGAACTACAAGAGCGCTTAGTCGAACTTGAAAGCCAGAACCAAAAGCTTAAAGAGCTGTTAGATTATTCTAAAACTCAGAAACAACCAGGAATTGTTGCTCCGATTGTGGGACGTAGTGCTGACCATTGGTGGCAACAAGTATCCTTAGGTCGAGGAAGTAATGAGGGCATTAAGGTCGACGATATTGTCATGGCACCGGGTGGCTTAGTGGGCCGCATATCTAGTGTGACACCAAATAGCAGTCGTGTCTTGCTCATCAGCGATGCCACCAGTCGGGTGGGGGCTGTACTCAGCCGTAGTCGTAGCATGGGCTTCATTCGAGGACAAGGCTCTAATCGTGCCGTATTACAGTTTTTTGATAAGGTGCCAGATGTCCGACGGGGTGATGTAGTGTCAACCTCGCCCGTTAGCCAACTCTTTCCACCCGGTTTACCCTTGGGGCGTGTGGAGTCTGTAAACCTTGATAAAAGTCCGGCTCCCGAAGCCGTCATTGAGTTGACGGCACCCGTGAGTTACCTGGAATGGGTCAAGGTTTATCCGAAAGGAACAACTTTTACTCATTAGTCCGCGTACTCGTGTCCAAGGACTAATTATTCATGACTAATGATGAATGAGCAATGAACAACGTTTCTCAGTTTTCCCCCTGGGCTCGCCAAATTCTTAATTGGGTAGTGACTTTTGGTTCGGTCATGCTCTGTTTGCTCGTGTTACCGGCACGTTTACCGGGGATGGAATTACTGGGTATTGCTCCAAACTGGCTGTTAATTTGGGTCGTTGCCTGGAGCCTCAAGCGTACAGTTTTACAGGGAGCCTTAGCAGGGCTGGTGCTGGGGTTGATTCAAGATGGCATGACTTCCCCTCAGCCAACTCATATCATTAGCCTTGCCTTAGTCGGAATCTTGACGGCTCGGATTCAAAAGCAGCGTTATATACAGGAAGATTTTATTTCTGTCGCGTTAATTGTATTTGGTATGGCGGTCGTTGGAGAGACGGTGACCGCGATTCAGTATAGTTTTATGGGCGATCGCAACCTGGCCGAAATTTGGGCTGACCACCAGCGTATCGCACTTTCTTCTGCAATTCTTAGTAGTCTTTGGGCACCCGTTCTTTATTATCCGCTCAATCGTTGGTGGGAGCAGATCAATGTACTTGAGGCATCATGAAGGATGAAAATAAACCCTTTAACCCCTTGCCTTCTTCATCCTTTAGGCTTCAAACTTCAAACTTTCTAAGATGTAATGAGCAGCAGTAAGTAAGTCTGTGTGGATGTGAGTCGGGTGAAATTGCTTGAGGTACATTCGAGAACGGATGCCACAGGTGAGGGCGATTGTAGGGATGGACAGGGCTTGTCCAGCTACCAGATCGGCTTCTGTATCACCAATCATCCAGCTAGAAGTTGAACATCCAGCGATCGCAGATTGTTCGGCAATCGCTTTGGCTAACAATTGTGTTTTCCCTTCCGCATAGTTGTGATATGCAGCATCGCAGTCATTGGTGCCGTAAATGCCACTAAACAGACGAGTCAATCCATAGTTTCTTAAAATCTGCGTCGCTTGTTCCTGACAGCGCAGCGTGACTAACACCAAGCGCACACGCTGAGAATGTAGCAAAGCCAACGCCCAACTCACTCCCGGCTGCAGCCGATCTAGATTCAACAGGGCAGGCTGATTCACAATCTCAATCACGCGCCCCAAAAAGAAATCGATTTGCTCCCCCTGTAAACCTGAGCGCATCGCAATTTCTACATCCGGGACACGATCTTGCTTCATTTGCCAGAACTGCTGTTTCTGGAGTCTCTGAATGGGCAAAGTTATACCTTGACGCTGGTAGAACTCCTGAGTATCCGCCAATGCCAATTGATAAGTGCTGTAGTAGCGCTTGGAGACATCAACGATTGGGCCATCAAAGTCGCAAAAAACGGTTAGCTGATGCGATCGAGGAACAGGGGTGTGACGTGGGTAGCATTGGGGTGGTTGCAGGTCGGAGGTAGCAACGCCGCTCATATATCTTTATCTTTCTTGGCTCTTTTGAAATGCTTCTTTACACCTTAGCAGTTCTATCACGAAGTTTAGTGCAGTTTTTTCAACATTTTGTATTAAAATCATCGATTTAATATATAAGGCTGACCGAGTTGGAGATTGAGCCTTTAACCAGATGACATGACGGGTGAACCAGTATCGGTTTGGAGAGATACTCCTCACCAGAGAACTCCATCCCTGTCATAGCCCCTACCAGGGGGTTTTTCTACTCTCCTAGGGAATAAAATTAATATTTCCTTGACTAGATGATTTCTCAATGACCATCCTATGATTAGGGATACAACAACGAGGTAGCTAGCCATGAGCTACTGTATTAATCCCAAGTGTCCTCAGCCCAATGATCCAGCCAATCTTAACAATCGCGTGTGTCGCAATTGTGGCTCCGAGTTGTTACTACAAGGGCGCTATCAAGTCATGCGTCTGCTGAGTGATAGCAGCGGTTTTGGCAAGGTTTATGAAGCTTACTATGGAGCAATCCCCAAACTCCTAAAAATCCTTAAACAGAAACATAACGATAAGCCCAGAATCATCGAGCTATTCCAACAAGAAGCTGCTGTCTTGAGCCAACTGAACCATCCTGGCACCCCTAGAGTTGAGCCAGATGGGTACTTTCAGTTTTTTCCCAACAATAGCACCGAACCCGTGCATTGCATCATCATGGAAAAAATTGATGGACTCAACTTAAAGCAATGGATGAAGCAGCAAGGCAATCACCCTATTTCAGAAAAGCAAGCGTTTAACTGGTTAAAACAGCTAGCGGAAATTTTGCATCTAGTTCATCAAAAAAACTATTTTCATCGGGATATTAAACCAGAGAATATAATGATTCGCTCCAATGGTCAATTGGTATTAATTGACTTTGGGACGGCTAGAGAGTTGACCTTTACTTACCTGGCTGATGTCGGCGGAGCAGGGAGTGTAACCAAGATTAGTTCGGCTGGATACACACCCCCTGAGCAAGAAAAGGGTCATGCCGTGCCCCAATCCGATTTCTATGCTTTAGGTCGTACTTTTGTCTATTTACTGACAGGTAAGCAGGCTACGGATTCAGCCATCTATGAACCCTTAACGGATACTTGTCATTGGCGGAAACTGGCTCTGAATATTTCTGAACCGTTTGCCAATTTAATCGATAAGCTAATGGCTCCCACAGCCGCTAAGCGACATAAAAATACTCAGGAAATTTTAGACGAAATTGCCAGTATTTATAAGATTCCCCAAGACGCGACTCAACCCCAATTAGTAACCCATTTAGATGGCTATACTTCAAGTCAATATTATGAGAATCTCTCTGTGGTCGAACACAAAGATAGAGCATTTAAAAAAAGATGGCTGATGGGAGGAGTAGCGGCTCTGACTCTGATGCTAGGAGGTTATGGTATTTGGCAGCTTTCCCACAACCATCTTCCTACAGCTAGCTTACTCGTCAACACAATTGTTGGAGATGGTAGCTATATTAATTACCTAATTATGACGCCGGATGGGAAGAGTTTACTCAGTAGTAGTGCCGATAAGAAGATTAAAATTTGGGATTTCTCTACAGGAAAAGAAATTCGCACACTCATTGAAGCGTCTATCCCGATTAATTACTTCGCCATTAGTCCAGATTGGCAGACACTGGCTACAGGAGGTACTGGCAATACAATCGCCATCTGGGATTTTGATTCGGGGAAAAAAATCAGAACCCTGAAGGGGCATTCTAGCTATGTGAATTATGTTGCTATCAGCCCTGATGGTAATAAATTAGCGAGTGCCAGTGCTGACCATACCATCAAAATTTGGGATTTATCTTCTGGGAAAGAACTCCTCACTCTCACCGGACATTCAAGTTATGTAAATTACATCGCTATAACACCGGATGGTAGGAAGTTAGCCAGTGCTAGTGCTGACAATACTATTAAAATTTGGGATTTATCTTCTGGGAAAGAACTCCTCACCCTCATCGGACATTCCGGTTCAGTTAATTCCCTGGCGATAACGGCGGATGGTAGGAAGTTAGCGAGTGCCAGTGCTGACCATACTATCAAAATTTGGGATTTATCTTCTGGAAAAGAACTCCTCACTCTCACCGGACATTCCAGCCCCGTGAAGCCCTTAGCTATGACGCCTGATGGGAAAGAATTAGTCAGTGCCAGTGCTGATCATGAAATCAAAATTTGGGATATTTCCACCGGAAAAGAAATCCAAACACTGAAGGAGCATTCTAGCTCAGTGAATTCACTTTTGATAACACCCGATGGAAAGAAATTAGTCAGTGCCAGTGCTGACAGTACGATTAAAATTTGGCGAATGCCGAATTAGGGTCAGTTTGGCTCAGATGAGCCGTGCTAAAAACTGTCCCATTTAATATTAGTCAACGTGTTCTCAAATAGTAAGAGACGCTACAATTCAAAACAGCCAAGTCCATTCGTGGGCGATAAAGACTTGACGGGGCTTGTATTAAATTGTAGCTACGATACTTAAGGTTGGGAATGGCGAGTACATCCAATATTCAGGTTGCGATAGCCCCTAAAGGTTCGGATTTAGACGTTACCATCGATTTGAGAAATTCACAGCCGGATTTAGCTCCAGAGGAACTGGAAACCTTGACACAGCGTCTTTTTCAACAAATGAAGGACATTGATGAAGTCAAGCAAGTTCATCGCATACCAGAGCCAAATCCACCCGCAGGCAGCAAGCCACTTGATGCAGCATTTCTGATTGGACTGTTGCAGGCTGAGGTTAATCTAGCCAATATCAAGGCACTTTTGGGATTTATCTGGGAGCGATTGTCGGGTAAGCCGATTGAGCTAACAGTAGAGGCTAACGGCAAAAAACTTGAAGTTAAAGCCTATAGTGAGCAAGAATTAACTGCCGCGATTGAGGCAGCTAAGGACTTTTTAGCAGCAGGAAGTTAGGACATGATCAATGGTTAAGGTGGCATTGTTGATTGGAGTCAGCCAATATGGAGCTGGTTTCAATCAGCTTCCTGCTGCGGTAAGCGATGTGGCGGCTATGCAGCGGGTTTGGCAGCACCCAGATATGGGTGATTTTGAGCAAGTAATTCCGCTGATCGATCCGGAACCGCAGGAGATGGGAATTGCGATTGAGAATTTGTTTGGCGATCGCAACCGGGATGACCTCTTACTCTTATATTTTTCCGGTCACGGTGTCAAGGATGAGAGTGGGACTCTGTATTTAGCAACCCGTGCGACGCGCAAAAATGAGCGAGGAGGATTAATCCGATCTACGGCGATCGCAGCCAGATTTGTGCAGGAAATCATGAGCTATAGCCGTGCTCGGCGACAGGTGGTGATTCTCGATTGTTGCTTTAGTGGCGCGTTTGCTGAAGGGTTGTTAGCGAAGGATGACGCTTCTGTGGATATCAGAACGCAACTCGGTGGGGAGGGACGAGTTATCCTCACGTCTTCCACCTCTACTCAATATTCTTTCGCCCAGGAAGGATCAGATCTCTCGATTTATACTCGTTTCTTGGTTGAGGGGATTGAGACAGGTGCAGCGGATTTAGATGAAGATGATGTGATTTCGGCGGATGAGTTGCATGAGTACGCGAGTATCAGAGTTCAGAAAGCCTCTCCTGCGATGAAACCCGAAATTTATACAGTTAAGGAAGGGTATAAAATTATCCTCGCTCAAGTCCCTATTGGTGACCCAAAACTAAAGTATCGCAAAGAAGTTGAACGTTATGTTTATCGCGGCAAGATTTCGCCGGTGGGACGCAGAATCTTAAATGCCAAATGCAGCAGTTTGGGACTGCCTAGGGAGGAGGCGGTACTAATTGAGGCGGAAGTTCTCAAGCCTTATCGAGAGTATAAGAAAAAAGTACACGAATACGAGCAGGCACTACGGGAGGCGATCGAGCATGAATACCCGTTAAGTGATTACATTCGTGGTGAGTTACAGGATTTACAAAAAGTTTTGAGCCTTAGAGATGAAGATATCGCACCCATTGAAATGCGAATTCTTGCACAAATAGAATCTGCATTCGCCTTTTTGGATTCAGATTCATCCCCAACTCAGCTTGCTCGTGTGGCACTTGATGCTCAGTTGGGAAAACTCACGGGTGAACTAGATTCTGAGGAAGAAAAAGAAGAAGAGGGAGTCGATTATAGGCGATTGCAAGAGTTTTTGGCAGCAGGAGAATGGCAAAAGGCTGATCGGGAAACTGAGGTGGTGATGCTTAAAGTTTCGGGTCGAGAACAAGAGGGGTGGCTAACAGAATCAGACATGGAAGTGTTTCCTTGTCAAGCTCTTCATACTATTGATGAATTATGGGTTAAGTATAGTAATGAACGCTTCGGTTTTAGTGTTCAAAAGCGTATTTGGATGGAGATTGAGAATTCGATTCAGGACGACAAGGTAGATATTTGGAAATATTTTGGCAACCGGGTTGGTTGGCGGGTGAATGACTTCTGGGTTGGCTATCGGAATTTGAGGTTCTCGCTGGATGCGCCGGAAGGTCATCTTCCGGGGTGGGTGTTTGTGAGTGGGTTTGTGGCGGGGGGATTTTTTGGGGGGGGTTTGTTTTATCGGGTTGAGGCTTGTGAGGAGTAGCACTCAATCGCCTTCTTGATGAGGAGCTAAAATTGGGGGAGCGATGCACTCATACGCCACTGCGAGATCGTAAACCTTTGTCAGCACAACAATTCAGTCCGAAATTCCCAGTTGTACCATCGCAAAAATCTCCAAGGAGAACTCCTCAAATCAACAGCCGTTTCAGCCAGCTCTGTGCAGTATTACATGTGCAACAGTATTTGTCGGCGACAGGTGGTGATTCTAGATTGTTGCTTTAGTGGGGCATTCGCCAAGGGCTGGTTAGCTAAAGATGATGGTTCTGTGGATATCAAGAACCAACTAGGGGGAGAGGGGAAAGTTGTCCTCACCTCTTCAACACACGTTCAATCTTCGTTGGCACCGCAGGGGTCAGATTTATCAACTTATACTCGTTACCTGGTTGAGGGCCTTGAAACTGCTAAGGATGATAATCCAAATCCACCCCAACCAGAAGAGCCGCCATCAAAAGATCAACCTAAACCGAATGACAAGAGAAAAAAAGCACTGCTTGTAACCGGAGGAGGTATTGTCACTACTCTGGCCGTAGTCGGCATTGGTGGGATCTATTGGCAATTCCAGTCCAAATTTCCACCATGCTCTCCTACGGAAAATTTGTGTAAGATATTCCCTCAAGTGGGCAATGGCAAAGAAGACCCTTGGGTATATCCAAACACAAGCTCAAACCCCAAGGACAAGCCATTTACCTCCCCCTCCCCGTATGTTTCATCAAATGATAGAGATTGTGGCGGCTCTAGTTCACCTGTTCTCAAGCTCAAATAGGAATTTCCTGATAAAAAGCCAGGGGATAGTAGTATGGGATGGACGGTATACTGGGATAATGATAATGGTTTTGACATCTCAAAGTTCTCTACCTTGGATTTTGAGATTAAAAGTGCTTCTGGAAGCGGAAAATTTGAAGTGGGTCTGATAGATATAAGCAATAAAAAACCCCCAGATTATTCAGCTGTCGCATCTAGTGATTGGAAAAAGATAAGCATTCCACTGAGCCATTTCGAGAATAAAATTGAAAAAAGTAAAATCGAGAAGATTTACATTGCCTTTCTAAGTAAGTATGGTTCAGGCACCATTTGTATAGATAAGATTCAATTGCGTTAGTCCCCAAATATTTAGAGCTGTCTCAGTGCGGTCGCTCATTCCGAAATTGGCTACCATGCGACCGCACCAGTAAATTGAGGGTTGCACCCGTGCGAGTTCATCCTCACCCCAAAAAATTCAATTATCAGTCGTGCTGACCTCGCAAGGTCTAGGAGTGTCTGGTTGTCTCTTGACATAAAAAATCTTTGCCGTACCTAAAATCTCTTTTCGACGTAACCAATTGTGGCTACGTTCAATAGCTCGTCTGCTGACAAAATCAACATCTCTATCCAGAATACCTTCTAATTCTTGTTGCATTTCAGCAACCTTAAATAAGCCCCATTAGGCATCGGGTGCAAACGTCACCAGCACATCCACATCGCTGTCTGGGCGAAAGTCATCCCGTAAAATCGAGCCAAACAATGCCAATTCGGTAATCTTCCAGCGATCGCAGAACTCAGCGATCTGCTCTTTTGGTAGCTTTTCGACAAAGTTGTTGCTCATACGCTGTTCCCCAATGCAGTACTTTCATTTATTATGTAAAACTTAAATAAACATGCGATCGCTACAACAAGTCCGCCTCTTCAAAAACCTGCCTTGTTGTTACTTCCAAGCCAGGAAGTAGTGCATCCACAATGGACGTGGTATCCCTATAAACCTGACTAGACCCATCTGGAAAGAAGACCCTAATGCTGATACCTTCAGGGTCTACAACCCAAACTCGTGATACACCAGCAGCAAAGTAGTCCTTAGCCTTATCTTCAAATTCTTTCATCGTCTGGTCGGGAGAGATAATCTCAATAACCAGTTCGGGAAGGGCAGGACAAGCTTCATTATGCTTCCAGCTTTTGGGTAGACGTTCATAGGAGATATACGTCAAATCCGGTACAGGTGCCCAATCTTTCCCCTGACGCTTTAAGAGAATTGCCCACTCTGAACCAACTCTACCTTTGCCCTTGCACCAGGTACGTATGAGGAGTAATAGAGCTGCCTGTAAAGTCGAGTGGAAATATTTTGGAGACACTTTAGGAACTGCCTGACCATCGACAAACTCATAGTTTACATCTCCTTCGGGGAGAGCTAGAAATTCTTCTAGAGTAAGTTGGGTTCCTGTATTAACCATGAGCAATACAACTGGGTAGCTGACACCTCTATCCTACTTCGCCTCATTAGCCTCTGATTTCAACGGCAATAGGGAATTAGGCCGTTCCTCAACAGTCTTGTTCACCGCTTTGTAGAACGCCTTTATCTGGTAAACCGTCATCGTCGGTTGTGACAATCCTCGTAATTGGCTGCTAAATTAGTGAGTCCCCTCGGAATTCGGAACGTTGCGAGATCAGATCCAGTGTCGCCAGCATCAGGTGAGGGCGACGGCAACAAAAGTATATGCTTGCAACATGCTGATTAACTAAACTCAGGGGTAAGCCTAACAACAGCAAGCTCATGGAAAACTCTTCCGCAGACGCCCAAACCAATACTCAACAGGCGTTAGCGGCGTCTCCACCAGAAATAGGAACGCCCTTTGATCGCGCTATAATGCAACGATGCATCGAACTAGCCCGTCGTGCCCTCGGACGAACGACCCCCAATCCCCTCGTGGGTTCTGTGATTGTCCAAAATGGGGAGATTGTGGGGGAAGGGTTTCATCCGTTTGCCGGTCAACCCCATGCCGAAATCTTTGCTCTACGTGCGGCTGGCGAAAAGGCGAGGGGAGCCACAATTTATGTCAATCTGGAGCCTTGTAATCACTACGGACGAACACCACCTTGTTCAGAAGCTTTAGTGGCAGCGGGTGTAGCGAAGGTTGTGGTGGGTATGGTTGACCCGAATCCACTGGTTGCAGGGGGCGGTGTGGCTCGATTACGGGCAGCGGGAATTGAAGTGGTGGTGGGTGTCGAAGAAGCAGCTTGTCGTCAACTCAATGAAGCTTTTATTTATCGCATTCTTCACAAGCGTCCTCTGGGAATTTTAAAGTATGCTATGACGTTAGATGGCAAAATTGCTACTATCAGTGGTCACAGCACTTGGGTAACAGGTCAGGAGGCACGGGCGCAGGTGCATCAACTGCGAGCTGCTTGTGATGCTGTGATTGTTGGCGGAAATACGGTGCGTCTAGATAATCCTTACCTGACCAGCCATCATTCAGACAGCCATAATCCATTGCGAGTGGTCATGAGTCGCACCCTCAACTTGCCCTTAAACGCCCATCTTTGGCAAACCAATGACGCTCCCACCTTGGTGTTGACCGAAGTAGGCGCTCTTCCGGATTTCCAACATCAGCTGGTGAAAAAGAAAGTGGAGGTGGTGGAGTTGACACCCTTAACCCCCGCGAAGGTGATGGAGTACTTGTATAACAGACAACTTTCTAGCGTGTTGTGGGAGTGTGGGGGAACTTTAGCCGCCAGAGCAATTGCAGATGGCGCAGTGCAAAAAGTCTTGGCCTTCATTGCCCCCAAAATCGTCGGTGGCAAGGTGGCTCCCTCACCGGTTGGGGATTTGGGGTTGGCAACGATGACTGATGCTCTCACCCTAGAACGCGTCACTTGGCGTCAGATGGGGCCAGATTACGTTGTTGAGGGGTATTTACCCCTGAAGGGTTGAACGTTGAAGCTTAGAAGGTTGTGCGGTTGGGAGGTTGCAATGTTTAAACCTCTCCTAATCTGCAACCTGTTAACCTGCAACCAATTAGCCTGCCACCCAAATAGAGGAAGAACGACCTAAAAATGCTTGAAGTGACGATTTGGAGCCTGCTAGCTGGCAATCTCGGTTGGCAGGCTGTGGTGGTGAGTGGATGGCTGCGCTGGAGGCAAATTGTTACCAGACAGCAACATCATGAGGAGGAAGAAATTTTGACCTTTTTCGACTCAAAAGACAACTTAGGATCGGTAGAAACGCCGCAACGGAATGGGAAGGTTGACTCTGCGGCTTATTCCAGCCATGCATCAACAGACTCGAATCTAGTGGGTTGGGAATTTAAAATTGTACGCGCCAGTCGCGACTTATTTCGCAATCCTGCTGTTTTGCAAAAGCTGTGTGAAGAAGAGGCTATCTCCGGTTGGATTATGCTGGAAAAACTCGATGATCGACGAGTGCGGTTTAAGCGATTGATTGCTTTACGCAATGTTCTCGATTCGTCACAGCTTCCTCATGACCCCTATCGTTGCCATTACGGGTCGTCCTTTACACCACAAGGCTGGATCGGTGCGATCGCATTTCTGATGGCACTCACCATTCCTTCCTATTTTGGTTATACGTTAGTATCTCATCTGCTCACCAACGCCCAATCTCAGGGGAAATCAGCCTCGCCCTCTTTGCCCTATGAGAATATCCCGCCGCAAAATTTCCCCCCAGCTCAATAGGAACGTTTATCTTTGAATCATTCAATAACTCAAGCTCGTTCTCACCAAAAAGCACGAGTAAATAGAGCAACCTTCCTCAGGTAACTTGCAAGCGCAACAGTTCATCAGCCACCAGAGGACAGACATAGAACTGAAGTATGCATTATGCCTGCGATTCCGTAATGCCGAAGCGCAATCTTGTAGGTAGAAGAGCGATGGTGTGTCTATTGTCCGGATCGTTAACAACGTTGTTGAGCTAGATCCCGGATGAGAGATACGCGATTGTTGAGGTAGTCACTTAACAAGTGAATCTCTTCGTGGTTAAGCGCTCGTCCTTGATTGTATTGCTTCAGTAGCCACTGAACTAAAGTTGCATCATCCAGTTTTAGTAGAAGATTGGCCTGGGTCGTTTCAATTAAAGACCACAGCTGACGCAGCATTGTGGGAGTCATAAAATCTCCTTTCTAGGTAAAAACCCTTGCTGGGCAGGGGAAGGGGAACACTGGTCTTACAACACCGTGAGGTTATTCCTTGAAACACGGCTAGATATTAAGAATTCCTTTAGAATCCTCTTTTCTTTCTTACAATAACCGATTTAGAGATAACAGCGAGCAGATCTCATAAGTTGATACAAGAGTTACAAAACACTTAACAAAGTGACAATTATCTTGATATATCTACACATGGAGAATACCGGACTCGAACCGGTGACCTCTGCGGTGCGATCGCAGCGCTCTACCAACTGAGCTAATTCCCCCTAAGGAGAGAGGATTTTGGATTGAATCCTCACCGCTGAGTGGGGAGTCACCGTTTTTTATTCTAACACGTCCTAGCACCGGGCTGATGTTCACGGCGTTCATAAACCTCCTGTACCCGATCCAATTCTAAATCGTGAAGATAATCTACCGTCCAGTTGGCTTGACGCTGGAGCATGTGAAACGGATAGGTATTCGCCACGCCAACCACTTGCATCCCCGCTCGTTTCGCGGCTTCAATGCCGGCTGGGGTATCTTCAATGGCTAGGCAGTCTGAAGCTTGTGCTTTCAGGGTGGGATAGTTTTGATTGAGTCGCTCAACGGCTAAAAGATACCCATCCGGTTCGGGTTTGCTTTCCTTAATGTCCTCACCCCCAACAATCACGGCAAAATTTTGAGCGATCCCCGCACGATTGAGTACCAATTCCACCTCACAACGCAGCGCCCCACTCACCACCCCCAAGGGTAACTGCGCGGCGCGAATTTGGAAAATTACATCCTCTAAACCTGGATAAATCGGCAGTTTTTCTAGCACTTCCAGCTTATGTTGATAGGCTTGGGCTTTACGGGTGATCAGTTGGGTTAAGTAGCTTTCTGTAACAAATCGTCCTCGACGCTTGAGTAACTCGGTTAAACCAACGCGATCGCTCCTGCCCAAACAAACTTCTCGATACTCATCGGATGAGGGACGCAGATTTTCCTGTAGGAGAATTTCCTCAACGAGCTGTTGGTGAATGGCCTCATCATTAATAATGACGCCGTTGAAATCAAACAGAACTGCCTTTAATGTCATGCCTACTGCTAAAACGCTGGGGCAGGAGTGCCCTGTGAACCAAAATCTTGGGGTGTGCTGCTGGTGAACCCCTGTCGGGAGGTGGCGGCAGAGTTGTCCACTGGGGTAGGTTTAATGCCATGCGTGACTTGATGCATCCACCAATGGTCATGAGTTTGTACCGCTTGAAAGCCGGCGGCACCCATCCCCGCCTCAACGCTCTCGGTCGCATAATCCTTAATATACGGCTCTTCAAATACTTCTGTGAGCCAATCTACTTGACGCAAGGTTTTCTGATTGCCGTCCAAAATTAATACTTCTCCTCCTGGAATCAGCAAGCGGAAGCTTTCTCGCAGAATGGTTTTCGCGACGGTGGGTGGTGTCTCGTGGAACAATAAGGATGCTGTCACTAAGTCAAACGACGCATCTGGCAATCCCGTCTCTTCGGCATTACCATGACGCCACTCGATCGTTAACCCTGCTGCTTTGGCTTTGTACTCCGCCATTACCAACATATAAGGGGACAAGTCTAATCCCATCACCTGGGCTTGGGGAAAGGCTTGCTTCAACATCAGGGTGGTGGAACCCGTACCGCAGCCTAAGTCGAGAATCCGTCGCGGTGTTCCTCCAATGCGATCAATTAAGCCTTGGCGTACCCAAGTTTCATTGGGTGGCAGCACATACTGGGTAATCGGATCGTAGGTAACCGCAGCACTGCGGTTGAGGTATCCCCCCTCGATGCCGTGGAAGTTTTGGCTACTGTAGTAGTGAGGGTAAATGACCTGAGGATTAGACAAGCGATCGCTCTCGGCTTGCCAATTGATACTGTTATACAACTGCCGTAACTTTTCTTCATCAATCAAGCTGCGGACAATCGGCGATAAGAAGCGTTCCCAAATTGTGTCCTTACGAACTGCCATAGGAGTAGACGTGGGGTTGTGTGGATTGCTCTTGACACAATCGAGGGCAGAGCCGTTGAAAACCTTGCCTTCTTTACAAATTGTAATGTAGTTTCTCTCTGAGCCATTAACTTTGGCGTGAAAGACCCACAGGAGAGTACAAGAGCATTCTGGAATTTAGTTTTGCAAATTGTAGTGTTAATGTAGTACGACGAACCTCATCTCAGAGCTAGCCCGTAGAAATCTTTAGCTACGGATGACTTGAGCTAAACATCAGTCGTTGTACAAAACTCTTCCTCCATAAATCACCGATATTTTTTAGAGGCAAACGTTTATGCCATACGAACAGTTAAAAATTTCCACTCCAGCGCCAGTTCTTTCTTGGGCGAATCACGCTTTGGGTTCAGAAGAAACCAAGATGGCAAAAAATGTGGCTTCTCTGCCATTTGTTTTCAAGCATGTGGCATTAATGCCAGACGTTCACTTGGGCAAGGGAGCCTTAGTGGGTTCTGTCGTTGCTACAACAGAAGCTCTCATGCCTGCGGCTGTCGGTGTGGATATTGGTTGCGGAATGGCTGCAATCAAAACGCCATTTGTGGCTGACAAATTGGAGGGTAAACTCAAGAAAATTCGCCTAGAGCTGGAAGCCGCTATTCCGGTTGGCTTTAACGAGAACAAAGACATTGAAAAATCGGTGGCGAACTGGCAGCGTTGGGCTGATTTCAAAGAACTGCATCGAGGGGTGCAAGATTTGCAAGGGAAAGCGATGAGACAGATGGGTTCTCTCGGTGGGGGCAATCATTTCATTGAAGTTTGCATCGATACCGAGAACCAAGTGTGGCTCATGCTGCACTCCGGTTCACGTAACATTGGCAATGTGTTAGCTCAGTGCCACATCAGTACGGCAAAAGAACTGGCCAAAATGACAAAAACATCTCTTCCTGACCCAGATTTAGCTTACTTTGTCGCCGGAACCCCCGAATTTGGGGCTTACTGGCGGGATTTGCAGTGGGCGCAGAATTATGCCCGCGTTAACCGCGATGTGATGATGGCTCGCTTCAAGCGAATTATTGAGAAACATCTCGCGGGTGGCAAGCCTACCAAGGCTCTTTTGGAGGTGAACTGCCATCACAACTACGCGGAGAAGGAAGTGCATTTTGGTGAAGACGTTTACGTCACCCGCAAGGGAGCTGTTCGGGCACGCGAAGAAGATTACGGCATCATCCCTGGTTCGATGGGAACAAAGTCTTTCATCGTCAAGGGTAAGGGTAATCATGACAGTTATTGCTCTTGTTCCCACGGTGCAGGACGTCAGATGTCGCGCAGCAAGGCGAAGAAGCACTTCTCGTTGGATGATTTGATTGAGCAAACCCAAGGGATTGAGTGCCGCAAAGATGAGGGTGTTTTGGATGAAATTCCAGGCGCTTACAAGCCAATCGACGAGGTTATGAATAATCAGTCTGATTTGGTTGAAGTTGTGGCCACACTCAAGCAAGTCGTCTGTGTGAAAGGGTGACATCCTCCCCCAAAACCCCCTGATTCAGCTAAAACGGATCAATTTAACTAGGGTGGTTAATACCCACCCTACGACTGAGTTAGGAATCCCTTTACTGGCGTGGACAGGCAGCCACAGAATGGGCTAACCGTTAAGGTGATATGTAACACTGTATACAATTAAATTTAACCAAGTGACAATTGTTTAAACAAAAACATCAATGATTTTCGATGTTCTACGCTTAGGTTCATAAGACTTGACAATTGCGGGCTTTAAATCTCTCGATTGGTCAGTGCATAAAAAGCAGGTAATCTCCTATGCTTCAGCTCGATAACATGAGTGTCGGAGGTTTAGACATGGTGAATGTCGATGCGTTCGCTAAGCGGATACAGGTGATCAACTGGCGCTTAGCTGAGCTGTACGAGGGCGCGAATGTTCCGGTATCTCAGCAACCAGACTTCTTACTGCCCACCGCCTTCAAGGAACTCGGTACCGCCTCGGAAGAGTTGCAAGTCGCTGTTGAGGAGCTGTACAAGCAGTCTGAGGAATTAGCCCTCACGCGATTGCAGGTAGAAGTGGAACGCCAGCGCTACCAAGAACTCTTCGAGTTCATGCCAAATGCATATCTAATTACGGATGCACAAGGCAAAATTCAAGAGGCTAACCGTGCTGCGGCTAGGCTGCTCAACCTTGATCTGTCGCACTTGAGAGACAAACTGCTGATCAACTTTATTCCTTTACAAGAGCGTTCGACGTTTCGCTTCAAACTCAACCAGTTGCAGCAGCGTAACTTGGTGCAAAACTGGACATTAGGTTTACAGCCTCGTAATAGTGAATGCATTGAAGTCGATGTAACTATAGATACAGTCTGTGACCATGAACACAGAGTGGTCTCTTTGCGCTGGATATTGCGCGAACTCCCCAGTTACCAGGCGTCTCAAAAGGCGTTCTCCAAAAATAGCCACAACCTTTTCCAGGATCGTCCCCTGCATAGTTATTCTAAAGGAGAGATTATCCCCCTCTCACCGACTTGCCTTTGGGTCGTTGCTCAAGGTGTGGTGAAGCTGAATACGATGAGTGAAACCGGTGATGAGGTACTCATGGGATTGGCAGTACCATCGATGCCTTTTGGCTCTACAATGACTTCCCTTCCTACCTATCAAGCCACCGCTCTTTCGGAGACGGTTAAGTTAGGATCGTTTTCTCCAGCAGAGATCAGCGCTTGTTCTTCTCTATCCCAAACTTTGTTACCTCAAATTAGTCAGCGGCTACGTCAGACAGAATTGCTGTTAGCCATTTCTGGAAAGCGACAAGTTAAAGAACGATTGCATCATCTGTTGCTGTTGTTAAAGCAGGAAATTGGCGTGCCTGTGGCTCAAGGCACTCGTTTGAGCGTTCGCCTGACTCATCAAGATCTTGCCGATGCTTGTTGTACTACCAGAGTGACGATTACGCGACTACTGGGTCAGTTACAGAAACAAGGGATGATTACATTTGATGCTAAGCACCATCTGATTGTGAGAGATCAGTAGGAAAGGGGTTAGATGCATGTTTCTGTCTAAGGTTTTCTGGGATACAAGTAATTTTAATAAAGTTATATCCTTCGATAGATTACATATTTAATCAAATCAAATCTCTCGATAGAGCTATCGGCAAGTACATTTTAGATACAACTGTAAACATCATCTTTGCTTGATAGGGTTTCTATATTAAGAAGTTTTGACTCAGTGGCTTAATCATACTGATCGCTATGTCATCGCGTAGAAGATAAACGGTAGGGCACAATCATGTCCCCTGGCAGGCAAAGATACAGGGAAATAGTATCAGTAGACGCTCGCTCATGACCCCAGCCCCAAAGGAGTCTTCAGATTTATGAACTCAATTTCTACGATGGTACCCAGATTTACTCGAAATCAAACCGTTAGTTTTAGCGGCGGTGTAGGCACAATCAAAAGCTACCGACCTAATTCAAATCAGACGTGGATTTATGCGATTGAAATGGAGATGGGGCCGGAACCAGATTTTGGCAGGGTGGGTTTTGAAACAACGATTCTTTTACCTGAAACTGAGATTCAAGAGTAAGGATAAAAATCCCTATCTTTTTAGGCTTTCTGCCGGACTTGCCGTTGATAGTGGGGGCGTGCGGGTGTACCCCAGCATACCTGTTGGGCTGGGATATGGCTGAAAACACTGCTACGCGCCCCAATCACCGCATTGGCTCCAATTTGAACGCCTGGGGCAATGAAGCAATCTGTAGCAATCCAGACGCCGTTACCGATCGCAATGGGTGCGGTGATTAGACCAAATCCTGGGTCTTGGATGTCGTGGCTACCGGTACAGAGGTAGCATTTTTGCGAAATCACGCCGTGACAGCCAATGCGAATGTGATCGAGGCTGTAAAAAACCACATCATCCCCAATCCAACTGTAGTCGCCAATTTCCACGTTCCAAGGATAGGTAAAACGGGCCGTGGGTCGGATGATCACGCCGTTACCAATTTTTGCCCCAAATAACTGTAGTAGCCATTTGCGGAAGCCGTTGAAGGTATGGGGACTTAAGGGAAAGGCGATCGCTTGCACCAACCACCAAAGTAAAACAAACCATCCAGGACGCCCGCGCTCGTACTTGGATGAGTCATATTGACGTAAATCAATCAAGGGTGGCTGATCTAAAACGGGCTGTTCAGCGAAGTCTCCCGGATTAGCCGTAACTTCCGGCTTCTGGGACAACTCAGTCGGTGGGGTTGTATCCATAAGTTCAAAATGCAATAAGAATAATCTTTGTCCGATATGGGGATGTTAAATGACAAAGGGTTCTAGATGGCTATGACTCCACTGTCGCCCCAATCGCTCGGCAATCAAGGGTCTAACAACGAACTTGGGAGGGCAACCGGCTTTGACATCAATTCGGATAAACGAATAGGGTCGCCCCTTCTTTGAGCCATGACCATGCCGACCGACAAAAAGGCGGGATTTTGCGACTTGACGAATGCGATCGCCTTCATTATCCCTAAACCGCTCACTTAAATCCGAACCCTCAGCCCGTTGGCGACGCAGACTGTAACCGCTACCCCCGCAGACAATCCAGTTAATGTGAGAGTCGGCGTGTCCGGTGTCACCCGTATAGAGATGTTCTAAGCAATGGGCGTGACCCGAAAGCACCAAATCCACAATGGGACGCCCCTGTGGCAGTTCCCCAACCGCTTCAGCGACCGCATCCAGAACACGGCGCAGATGATAACGAACCTCCATCGTTTGTCCTTGGTCCCACTTGGTAAGTTCGGTGACGTAGGGAGGATGGTGGAAATAGAGGACACGTCCGCGCACCTCTTGGGTATTCCAAGATTCAATCAGCCCTTGTTTGAGCCATTCGAGTTGTTCAAAATCGGTAACAATGTTTTTGTCGGTGGTCAGTTGTTTCTCAATGTCCAGCTTGGCTTCCTCAATCTGCTCCAACTTAGCTTGCTGATCATCAAGAATATCCGCTTCCTCCGGGTTGTCGGGGTTGAGTTGCTCACAAGCGTTGAGGATTTTCTCCTCTGAACGTTCTAACTCGTCTCGGCGCTGATAGAGTTCGCGACGGAGTTCATCACCCTCTTTTGTGCTGGGCAGGGGTGATGGTGCATTGAAGGTATTCGTATCAAGGGCA
Organism: Microcoleus sp. AS-A8; assembly: GCA_039962225.1. Classification (NCBI taxonomy): domain Bacteria; kingdom Bacillati; phylum Cyanobacteriota; class Cyanophyceae; order Oscillatoriales; family Microcoleaceae; genus Microcoleus; species Microcoleus sp. AS-A8. Next base: position 349,628 of record JAMPKV010000003.1, on the reverse strand, counting down.
AAGAAGTCGATCCCACCGAAACGAAAGGTGTAATAGCGATTGGGTAAGCGGGTGAAATGTCCGGGTTGGTAACGTAGGCAAGGTCCTGTATCGGTTTGAGCGGTGTAATGCTGGTCTAAGTGACGGACAAATGCCTCCTTGTTATTAAACGCTTTTAGGTAATCCATGAATGCCTGTGCATAAACCCTGCCTTGACCCGATCCCTGCCAGCCAATGTCAAAATCTAGTTTTGACCAGAGTAGTCGGCGCAGGGGGAGTGTCGTCCCTGTCATCAAACCAAACAACCAAGGTAGGTCGTAGTAGTCGTGGTTTCCTAGCACGGGGAGAAACGGCATGTTGAAGACCATCTGGTCATAGGCAATCTTTTTGTACTCCTCTCCACCGACTAGAAACTCTCGATAGGGGGAAATAAAGTTCTTTTGATAGTACTCGCTGGAGCCAACGAGGTAGATTACATCGCCTGTGTGCAACACGAAATCACTGGTATCGCGCTGTGAGAGCATCAGTTCAGCGATTTGTCGTTGAGGGTTATGACCACGTTGGGGTCCTGCACCACTATCCCCCACGACTAAGAAGGAAAATTCAGGATTATCTGACTCATTGATGTCTAACACCATCCGAGTTTGGTCGATTCCCCGTTCTACAATGACTGGGTCACCCCACCGCACCCGCTGCTTCATCTTGCGGATTTTGACGGAGATGGGTGGATCGGACACGAATTTCATTCTTGGATAACTCCCAGATGGTATTCTTCAGCGAGGATTGTATTTCAGGATTTACGCAACACTTGTTTGTTATTTGTCATGCTAAGCGAAACGACCTGGCTTCGGGTGTATTGTAGGCAATCGAGAACTGCTTAACCAGTAAAACTCATCGAAACAGCAACAGGTGACTCAACCGGATGAAGTCTCTTCCACCAGCCGCTTCTGTAATGCCTTGGCTTTACTGGACACTTTTCCCCGTCCATCGTATTTTTCTGAGTCTTTATTTTGGGCAAATTATCTTCCAAGGAGCTGAAAATCTACCGGAATCTGGCCCTGTGGTTCTTGCTCCTAAGCACTTTAGTCGTTGGGACCCACTCGTCATCTCTTTACTCAGTACTGAACCGCTACGGTTCATGACCAATGCTAATCAGTTTGAGGGCTTCCAGGGTTGGTTGATTGAAAGACTAGGAGCGTTTCCTGTGGACTTAAATCATCCGACTGTTTCTACTATGCGCTGTGCGATCGAACTGTTGCAAGCGAGGAAGAAACTGGTGATGTTTCCCGAAGGGGGAATTGTCCGCGACCAACCCTTGCGCCCGCTCAAAACGGGTTTAGCGCGTTTGGTTCTGCAAGCTGAAGCGAAGATACCAGAAGGTGTGGAAATTCCTATTGTTCCGATCGCAATTCGCTATGACCCAGGTGCTAATCCCTGTGCCAACATATTGATCAATATCAGTTCTCCTCTTTACTCCCATGAATACCGTCAGGAGAATGATAAGCAAACCGCTGTTGCACTGACTCAAGCTTTACAAGACTCGTTACTCAAGGGTTTAGAAAATATCAATTCATCATGAGAGAGGCTGTGTGGGATGCACCCGGCTTGCTAGCTTTTATGGAAATTAGATAGTGAATTATTATTAAGACACTTAATGGATAAGGCTACTCGCTTTTTTCGTCACGCTCTTGTTGGAGCGAGACGTGACGCTAAAGATAGTGTGTATCAGATTTGTTATCCTAATCTTTTTCTCTGAAGACTGTTTTTTAGGAGCTTGAGCGCAGACTTCAAGGGGTGACCAGAAATGGTCATTAAAATCGTAGTATCCCATCTTCATACCTTTTGTAGGGTATCTTCATTGATACTTCATACTCATTGAAAAAAAAACAGGAAAACTACTGAAAAAAATAAGAAGCTATTTTGAAGTCTCCGTAATTTAACGGAACAGGAGTCTGTTACAATCCGCTCTGTAGGAATTCTAAACTTGGTAAAGTTGGCTTTTTTTAACCAACCACAGAGGCTCGGAGGGCACAGAGAAGAGAAAGAGAGGTTCGCATGAATGATTTAAGACGGTTATAGTTTAATTCCTAGTTTCAACGCTGGATTATTCATCCAACGGTCAGCGATGTGTGCATAAATACAGGTTGTTCTGGGATCGGCATGTCCCAACAAATCTTGCACTTGGCGTAACTCTGCACCAGACCTTAGGGCAAGAGTCCCCGCTGTATGTCTTAGACTATGAGCTGATATTGTTCTCCCTGGTGTTTGCTTGAGTTCGGTTTGGTGGAGATAGTAATCCACTATCAGCCGAATCCCACGCCGAGAAATCCGCTGTCCACCGGCCCGATTTCCTACGGCGATAAATAGTGGGGTGGATGGTTTGAGTGTTTCCCCACTCTCTTTCCTCGTTTCCAGGTAAATCATCAGAAGGTTGGCAATATCTGGAGTTAAAGGAACAACTCGAATATTTCGCTTCCCTTCTACCCGAATTCCCATATTTCCTCCCTGCTTAACCAGATCAGATATATTGGCTCGATGTAGTTCTACTGTACGTGGACCTTCCAAGGTCATAATGGCTAGCAGGGCTTTATCTCGCGCTGCTTTGAGGGTTCCATCTTGGGGTATGGCTTCCAGAAATTGCTCGACTTCAGCTTTTTCTAGGTAAGAAATGCGTTCTGCTGGGTCGCGCTTTTCCTTTGGGGGTTTCACGCCAGCGGCTGGATTTATAGAAATCAGCCCTTGTTCTACGGCGGCTTGATAAAATCGCTTGACTACGGACAATTTTAATGATATAGTCGCTGGCTTAAATTTCTTTTTTTCTACCATCCAGCGGCGGTAATGCTTGATGTCGTCCTTCGTGACTTCTGCGGGATGGAGTTTTTGGCGATCGCACCAATCAACGAATTGCTGAACTTGGCGGCGGTATGTGTTCAGGGTATCCGACGCGGCATCGCCAGCACCAACATCAATATTAAGAAACTCGGCAAAGACTTCTAGGAGGTTGGCGGTAGTAACCGCTAGGTTGGAAGGTTGAGGAGTGATTTGGCTTGGTGTTGCAGCAACCTGCATGGTAAAAATTGTGGAATTTTTTACTCATGTTATCATTCTTACATCCGATAATTACTGTTATGGGAATTAGAAGGCGATGGGTGCAAACAGAATTCGGGTGGCTAAGGATAAAGCCGAGTTGGTCAAATCCTTAGTCGTCTCAGAAAGTTCCACGGGGCCTTTCCAAACGTATGCCGATGCGATGGTGTTTGCCGCCGCATTAGGGGCAAAGCGCAAAAAGCGATCGCCTTTGGGCACCATCTCCACCAAAGAAGTCTCACCCATTGCCTTAGAGGTATTTGTTTCCAGGGGATACGATCGCGTGTTGAAGTTACTGGCGATCGCACAAACCAAAGAAGCCAAAATCCTCTCCCCCACGGATGACATCGCTGAGGAGAAACGCATCCATATTTTTGAAGAATATGCCAATGGGGGGCTGGAAATTTTGCGAGACGGGTTGCGGGGAGCGGTAGATTATTCTGAACGGCTACTGTTGATTTTGAGTGGTGAAAGATTTAAAAAAGAAACGCCTGAAGGGGATTTTGATTTGAGTCGGTTTTTATAACTGTTTTGAGGTACTAAGTTTAGATGCCTCCACCGCCCTTAAATAAGGCTGTTGTGTTACTCTCGTCAGAGCGAAAGTTGAAAGCCTTACACACAGAGGCGGAGGTTAGTATTTTCTATGGGTTCTATTTCTCCTGCTAGATGCTTTTAATTCAGCAAAACTGAGATAGTAAAACCATTGAGATAGGAAAAGTACTCCATGAATAATCGACTCGGAAAAATTGTAATATTCGGCTTATTGCTGATGCTGCTATTTGCTCCTTTTGCCGGTTTTGCGCCTTTGATGCTCATCTTATTGGCATTCGGAGTTTATTGGATGGTTGGGTCATTAATACAAGCTTTTTTTCCAGATGATGTCGCACAAAAGAATGACCAAGCTGGATTCGATTCCTCAGGGGGCGAGTAATCATTTTGAGGATGTTTGAACCTTCCATCAAAAATTGACCTACCCATTGGAATAGCTGGATTTATTTCGAGGGATAGAGACAAAATTTCTTCAAGATTTGAGATGTTGAGAGAAATCGCAAACATTTTTAACAATCACTCTCAAAATCATGCTTGGCATCAATGAAATTAAAACAGCAGCGCTGCTAGGACTGCTGAGTGGTCTGCTCGTTTTAGGGGGCTACTATCTAGTCGGGAATGAACAGGGTCTGTACATGGGTCTAGTGTTTGCAGCCCTAACCAGTTTCGGTTCGTGGTACTACTCGGATCGAGCCGCTTTAGCGACGTATAACGCACAGCCTATTGCTCGTCATGAGTCGCCAGAACTTTATGATACCGTCACTTCTTTAAGCGATCGCGCAGGCATTCCCATGCCTAAATTATTCATCGTACCGACACAATCGCCGAATGCTTTTGCCACCGGTCGAGACCCAGAACATGCAACAGTAGCCGTAACTCAAGGCATTCTGGATTTGCTTTCACGGGAAGAACTTGAGGGCGTCTTGGCTCATGAACTCACCCACATCCGTAACCACGATACCCTGACCCAAGCCGTTGCCGGGACTATCGCTGGAGCCATTACTTTCTTGGGACGGGTGCTCACATTTGGAGCGTTGTATGGCCCCGTAACTCGCGATAATCGTCAAGGTGGCAATCCTCTGGGTGTGTTGTTTTTGATTGTTTTAGCTCCGATTGCGGCGGCGCTGCTTCAGTTTGCCATTTCCCGGACTCGCGAATATTCGGCTGACTTGGGTTCGGCGGAAATCACAGGAAATCCCAGAGCACTCGCCACAGCGCTGGAGAAGCTCGAAGCTATGGGTCGCCAAATCCCGATGAACGGCAACCCAGCGATGTCCGCGCTACTGATTGTCAATCCGCTCTCCACCAAAGGTCTGCTGGCTCTGTTCCGGACTCATCCTCCTACGGAAGAGCGGATTCGTCGGCTTTTGGAATTGGCGAATCAAAAGCAAGGCGCTCCAGTCCCCGCTTAATCCTTCAGAAATCTCTCGAATTCTCCAATGTTTCTCATCCCGGTAAAAATGCCGGGTTTTGTTGTTGCAAATAGTATTTTTATCAAAATTAGAGTGAAGTCTCGTACAATTGATTTCACCTATTAAAGTTGACTCAGGAGCTGATTTCATGCCAGCAGCCGTTGGAACGATTGAAACGTTAGGTTTTCCTGCTGTGTTAGCGGCAGCAGATGCGATGGTCAAAGCTGGTGCCGTCACATTGGTTTATTACGGCATAGCGGAAAGGGGTAACTTTATAGTCACTATTCGAGGGAAGATTTCTGAAGTCAATGTTGCTATTGCGGCGGGAATTGAAGCCGCCGAGAAAGTTTACGGGGGTCAAGTGATTGAGTACTACATCATTCCCAATCCTGATGAAAATGTTGTAACCGTTATGCCCATCGAATACACCCAAAAAGTTGAACAATTTCGCATGTTCTGACATCGTTACTACTTTTTAGAACATCAGAGTTCACCACGAATGACAACGCGCAAGCCCCACTGATAAGTTTAATTTTTAATTCAAGTGGGGTTAGCGGCGTCTAGCCAGAAAATCGTCCAAACGCGAATTTAAAGAGAAGTATCGTCAGGCGTTGAATTCCTTACCTTTTGCTCAAGAAACAATTCAACGAAATCTAGACGAAGCTAACGATGCATTTCAACATGCTCCCGGTATATCTAACCAGTCGCCTTTTATTTGATGCATCACGTCTCAGAACGGGTTATCAATTGTTCTATTTCAGATAAATTCAAACCTGTTAATTGAGCTACCTGTTCTATTGTCATCCCAGCATCAAGTAAGTTGAGTGCCGTTTGTAGCAATTGCCCTTCTGCCTTGTCTGCTCGTTGTCGTTCCTTTTCTTCAGGTGTTGGCAGCAATTCTCCTTCCCAAGTTGCCCAGCGTAGCCAAGTCGCATCAATGCTTTTGTAATTTCCCGGCCAACGCTGCAATGCTAGTCCTAACGATTGACTCACTAACTGATTTTGAGCATTGGGTGTGATGGGTTGATAACGGCCTTGTTGAATTGAGAAACCGGCCCAATCATCTGGGTTAAAGGGGTCATACCAGAAATAGTCTGGTACGCGCATTTGATTTTGATAAATCAGCTTTTTGTTGTTTTTATCGGCGGCGGCAGTACTCTCAGAAAGCAACTCAATTACCACATCTGGTGCTTTTCCTTCTTCCCAAACGACCCAACTTTTTCGTTCACCTTTGGGCACTCCTAGCACAGCAAAAAAGTCGGGTCCTTTAAAGTCTTTGTTTCGTACCTGTGCCAGACTGTAATAGACAAACATATTGCCGCCAACATACCCATCTTCCCGTTGTTCCAACCAAGGAATTAAGGCATCAATCAGCAAGTCCATTTGGGCTTTATGCCGTGCACTTTCCATCGGAATACCATCATCATAGGGCAGCTCTGCCTGTGTGGGGGGGAGTTGGATATCGGGTGCTGCTAGGGTGGTTTCGGACATGGCTTTTCACCTGTTGTGTCGCCATTGCGGATGTTTCCATAGTACTGGATGCTTGGAATTTGATGCTGTTGCTGTTTATTTCAAGGTGCGATCGCGCCCGTTGATTTTAGGCGATCGCAAAGAGAGATTCAGTACCCTGCGATACGTCCATGTCGCAGCTTACACCTCGCCGTGAACTAAAGTTCCGGCTGAAAGCTCAAACCCGTTTTAACTGACATCTTGCACCATTCTCAATAAGCCACATAACCCGCCAAGAAATTAATTTCTTGGCTTATAGCTCAAGTCCATTGAAATGGACTGAAACTCTTATCTAGTCGTCTTTAGACGACTTTAGCTATGAGACAGTGGTTAAAACCACTGGCGGTTGTTGCAATTGGTGCAAGATGTCAGTTTTAACGGGATAAAACCTCGATTCAGTCAGCTAAAGCTGACTTTAGCTGTGACGCCGAAATTTATTTCAGGGCGGGCTAGCGGCTAAAGTTTGGAGTAGTGCAAGAAGTGCCAGGTATCGAAAAGCTAGAAATGGCGTGGCTTCCTGGAATTTGCCTTAGTAGCAAATCTTGATAAAAACCGGAAACCCTTAAATGCTACACTTTACAAGTCTCGACGCGAGACAAGAGACACACACCACCACACCTCTTCGTATTCCTTCAGATTTGCCTTGTGTTCTTTGTAGGGTGCTAGAACTTCCGCCTCAATACTTTTGGTGGCTCCCGGCGATAACTGTAACCTTGTTGCTAGCTTGTTTAAAGCTCTACGACCAATACGAGAAATTTCACCGCGACGACTCTTAACCCATTTCTCAACCTCTCGACGATACTCCAATTCAGGGTCATTTACGGGCGAACGAGTCAGGATAATATTGAATCCTTCTTGGTGGGAGTAAATTTCTGGCTTCATTGCTGGTTTAGCTGCCTGAACTTTCTCCTTGGCATAGTCGTGCAACTCCAAGATGGAAATTGTACCCGTTCCATCTGTGTCTGCTGCTCCCGTCTCCAATCCCTCAACCAGAAAGCGAGTATAAATTCCCGACCCTTCATGCTCAAAAGATTTTTGCAAGGCAGTTGAAGAGGTGAGAATTGCTCGTCCTTCGCCCCCCAACTCCCGTGTGCCAAAAGTTGGCGAACAACTCGCTCGGCGTCTTCTAACTCCTTACGGCTTTTCGCTTCAATCTCGACTTCCTGTTCACCCACTTTTACTTTAATCACAACGGGTTTATTCGGAATGCGATCGCCAATAAACCCCAAAACTTTCTGAATATTTTCTATACTAACCTCAGCCGTCAGGACTCCTACTATAGTTGCTAGAGCTGACTTAGCTCCCGCTTCTAGCTGCGAGTCTTTGGCAAAGTCAACGTTTTCCACTTCATCCAGTTGACGCAGTTCCCGCAGCAGCTTTCGCGCTATCTCTTGCCGTTCTGCATCCTCTAGTTCTGGGTCGTTAACAGCAAATGTGAATTGAATTGTCTGTTGGTCTGTCATCCTAACCTCAGAGTCCTGCCGTCTGTCTTAGTGCTGATTATAATTACAAGTTTCTCCTTCCCGTAGCAAGATGAATCCATTTAGGGAGACATCGCATCTCACCCCTACAGTCTTCTGCAAAGATACGATACCCTTGACTAGAATAGACTTCCTTGCTAAAACCAACGCCTGTCGCTCAATCCAGCCATGACTGCAACCACTGACTTCCTCAGCCACCTCAACCCCTCCCAACGTCTCGCCGTCGAACATTTCTGCGGCCCCTTGCTGGTGGTTGCTGGCGCGGGTTCTGGCAAGACAAGGGCATTAACCTATCGCATCGCCAATCTGATTCTCACCCACAAAGTCGATCCGGAAAACATCCTGGCGGTAACCTTCACCAATAAAGCGGCACGGGAGATGAAAACCCGGATTGAAACCATCTTTGCCCAGCAGATGGCGCAACGCAAACATGGGCAACGTCTGGAATTACTGCCCGAAGAAGAACAAACTCAGTTGCGATCGCGCGTTTACAAAAAATATATTAAACCGTTGTGGATTGGTACATTCCACAGTCTATTTGCTCGGATTCTCCGCCTCGATATCAATAAATATCAAGACGAACAAAAACATCAGTGGAACCGTAACTTTTCCATCTTTGATGAATCCGATGCCCAAAGTCTTGTGAAAAACATTGTCACCAAACAATTAAACCTGGATGACAAAAAATTTGACCCCCGCAAAGTCCGCTACGCCATCAGTAATGCCAAAAATCAGGGCTTATCTCCCCTGGATTTGGAGAAAGAACAATCTGGCTATAAGGGACGAGTGATTGCCGAAGTCTACCGCCATTACCAAAATCAACTCGCTAGCAACAACGGCCTCGATTTTGATGACTTAATTTTAGTTCCCGTTAAACTATTTCAGCAAAATGAAACCGTCTTGGGCTATTGGCATCAGCAATTCCGTCATATTTTGGTGGATGAATACCAGGACACGAACCGGATTCAGTATGACTTGATTCGCCTGTTAAGCACAAACGGAGAGACACAGAAAAGTGCATGGAATTGGCAAGATAGATCAATCTTTGTAGTGGGTGACGCCGACCAATCCATCTATTCCTTTAGAATGGCTGACTTTACCATATTATTGGAATTTCAGCAAGATTTCGGAGATGGATTGCCCGATGAAGATACCCGCACGATGGTGAAATTAGAGGAAAATTATCGTTCTAGGGAAAACATTCTCCAAGCCGCTAATTACCTGATTGAAAATAATACCCAGCGTATCGATAAAGTACTAAGACCCACACGCGGATTAGGGGAACAAATTTATGTTCATAAAGCAGATGATGAAGTAGAAGAAGCACAGTTTGTAGTCAATCAAATCCGACGAATGGAGCAACAGTACCCAGAACTCAACTGGGGGAATTTTGCCATTCTTTACCGCACGAATGCCCAATCTCGACCGTTTGAAGATGCTCTCCGGGGTAAAGTTCCTTACATTATTGTGGGTGGGCTGAAGTTTTATGATCGCAAAGAAATTAAAGATTCTCTGGCTTATTTAAGAGCGATCGCCAACCCCGATGATACCGTCAGTCTCCTCCGTATTATTAACACCCCTCGACGTGGCATCGGTCAAGCGACAATTGACCGGCTCATGGGAGCGGCTCAAGAATTAAATATATCGTTGTGGGAAATTCTCAGTGACCAAACTTCAGTGAATACTTTAGCCGGACGCTCAGCGAAGGGCGTCAACAGCTTTGCCGAAATCATACAGCGGTGGCAGGAGCAAGTTGAGAATCTTTCTGCGGCTGAAATTGTCAAGGGAATTATGGAAGAGTCGGGTTATATTGAGGACTTGAAAAAACAGGCAACTGATGAAGCCGAGAATCGACTGGAAAACGTCTCTGAACTTTATAACGCGGTTCTCCAATTTCAGGAAGAAAACGAAGATACCAGTTTAGAAGGATTTTTGGCGAATGCTTCTCTTGCTTCTGACTTGGATGATTTAAAAGATGGGCAAAAATCTGTCTCTTTAATGACTCTCCACTCGGCTAAAGGGTTAGAGTTTCCAGTTGTCTTTTTGGTAGGGTTAGAACAGGGTCTATTCCCCAATTATCGCTCAATGGATGACCCGGCTTCTTTGGAAGAAGAACGCCGCCTTTGTTATGTGGGAATTACCCGCGCCCAAGAACAGTTATTTCTCTCCCATGCGCGTGAGAGACGCTTGTATGGGAATCGAGAACCCGCTGTGCGATCGCAGTTTCTTGAGGAATTACCCAAAGAACTCGTCAGCAGCACTTTAGTGAAAGTTAAAAGGTCGAAGGTTGAATATTCAGAAAACAACCTGCAATCTTCAACCCAAACTAATCGGCAAACATCCAAACGCTCAACACAACAGTCCCACGATTGGAAAGTTGGCGAGTTACTGATTCACGACACCTTTGGCACAGGCGAAGTCACCCATGTTTTTGGTTCAGGAAATAAAATCAGCATTGCTGTTAAGTTTCCTGGTATTGGTCAGAAAATTCTCGACCCAACGAGGGCATCCTTACAACGAGTCCACCCATAAAAATGTAATTTAAATGCCCATTAGCTTATTTCACCTTGGCGTCAAAATTAGTGAAGCTCTGCTGTATCGCCAAACTATAGGACTTTACCGAAAATTTGTGTTCGGAATCCACACGGGTTAAAATTGTCTCAAATAATAACTCTAATATCGATTCAACACATTCTCCTTTGACCTCCACACAGGGAAAAACCATCTGGCACAAAGGCAGCAATTCCTGTTCCACTGCATCCAGACTTTTTTCCAGTACACACAGCCACAGATAGCCTTGGAACATATTCAAGTCTCGGAGGGTAGAGGCGGCAACCCCAGATTCGCTCAGGCTTCCCCGATAGCTTCGATAATGGGGATACAATTCCACAGCTCGGTGGTAGACGGTTAACGCGATTTCTTCCGTCTGGGGTAATAGTTGCTCCACGAGTGCCAGAGTCGGGGAATCCGGTGGATGCTGTGCCGCCGCAGCGCACACTCGCTGCCAGGGGATGCAGACTTGCTCTTCGATGAACTTGAAGTAAGGGCTAAGCAAGGCTTGCTCTGGTAGTGTGAGTCGATTGAGAATTTGCTTGGTACTCAAGTGAAAGTGCGTGGAAAGAAAGCCACGACTGCGCCCATCCTGTGTTAATAGATGTTGTTCCTGAAGTTGAAGTAATTCAGGTTCAAGTTCTAGAGCCAACTGTTGAATATCGGGTAGCTGTATCGCTTGCCTCACCCATTGGGGTAGAGCTTCCCCCGTCTGGGGTTGGGCATCCTGTGCCGCGATGAGAGATGACTGCTGCTGGTAAATGTCCAGTACCTTCTCATAAACTCGCACGGCTGAGCGGGCGATGTTTCCAGCCTCCGATAGATTTACGACATTGGGAATGTAAGAAAACAGGATATTCGTTTTGATACTCGCTAATTCGCAACTGGTTTGCAGTAGACGCTGAAGCTTAGCAACGGTTTGAGTTCGCCCCTCTAACGATGCCGCTTGCATCACCTCAGAGATATTGAATTGACCTTGATTTGAAGAGAAAATTGATAAGTCGGGGACATAGCGTTGTGCCCAAATCTTGACCAGACTAGTAGCTGAGGTATTTTGAAGCAATGGAGTGGACTTAAGCAAGAGATTCCCTCCTAGGGCTATCGTAATCTTCAATCATCTGCGTCTATTTACAGTTTCTAGTTTTCAGGGAAATCTCCTGAACCAGATTCACCACTTTGCCATAATATGGGCCTTGACCTGAAGATGTTGGAGATCGTTCGTCAAAGCCTTCGCACCCACTTGGCGATCGCCCCTGGCAAATCTTTGGGTCGTTTGCTGTAGCTGCTTGAGCGGTTGGGCAATCGTTCGTCCCAGTAACACGGCTAACCCCACATCCACCACTAATGTCAGGGCAGACACGGCTAGCTGGAGCAGTAGGCTATCGCCGAGGAGTTTATTTAAGGCCGTTTCTTCTGTTCCCCTCACCAACACCGCCACGGGATTGCCGTTGACATCGCTCAAGGCTTTAGCGGCGATCGTGTAGCTTTGTGTGCCTGCAACGGCTCGACCCGTCACCACCTGATTCGGAGCTGCCACAATCAATACAGCCCCTACACCCACCAGTCCGACGATTGAGATCACCTCGAAGGTAAACAAACCAGTGAGTTGCTTGCCCTTAACGGGTAAATTATAAAACCATTCAAGGGACAAGGATTTCCGTTTTTTGGAGTAAGAAATCTTCGGTGAAGTTGTTGACGCTACAGATGGCAATTCTATTCCTGTCATAATTTATTTTTTTGAGAGTAACGCATAGAAATTAATGCTCTAACTAGATTTTTTGAGAAAACTCAATTCTTTCGTTTCTGCCAAGTAAGAATGTGCCTAATGAACACTTAGGCTACTTGTAGGGATGGTAAATTCTCACCTGTTTTATTGACTAACAGCAAGTTCTGCCAAAATGCATTAGCAATTACTTTGAGCCTTGTGGAGACTAAACAATCTCTTTCCCTGTTTCATCCTCCTTTGGGGAATCAGGGGGTTATCCAAAAGGATGGGTATTATCCCTTGCCCTTTAAAGCATAGATCCCCGATTTCTTAGAGAAGTCGGGGATCTGAACCACTGGCATTTTACAAAATAAGCTGAGTCCTGAGTTTTTTTGACTCAAACCACAGCTAAGTTGACAGCACGAACAAGCTGCTCTCTAGAGAAAGGCTTTGTTAAGTAGGCATCAGCTCCTTGCTTCATGCCCCACAAACGGTCGATTTCCTGGTCTTTTGAAGAACAAATTACAATAGGAATTTTGGTGGTTGATGGGTTATTTTTGATGCGGCGACATAACTCAAAACCGCTCATTCCAGGCATTACCACATCGGTCACAATTACATCGGGTTTATGTTCAAGCGCCTTATTCAAAGCTTCTTTAGCATTGTTAAGACGAATGACCGTGTGTCCCCCCTCTCGCAGGTAACTCTCCATCAACTGCGACTGAGAGGGATTATCTTCAACTAGCAATACTTTACTCATGTCTGGTTATCCTCACACAATTCCTGCATAATAAAAGTTTGGTAAGCTGCTTAGAAGCAGCTCGATTGGAGAGCTGACTGCCTCATTTAAGCGGATGAGCATTGTTTGACCCATGGGAAAGCTTGATTAAGTGAACACGTCATCAGGTCATTACCTTAAATTAGTAAGGCTTCAGTAATTTCCAGGGCGATGCCAGACACAGAGTCAGAAGTGGCAGGTGCACGGCGGGATTAACAGAAGTATCAAGAGTGAAGAAACGTCTGCCGCCTATTCCAACGAAGGTTAGTACCGACCGCAGGCATCTTTGCCGATAGGTTGACAGGAGTTGGCTAATCACCTGTAAGAAAAAGTTTAAACTTTCAGGCTCATCGCCACTGCCTCTAAGCAGAAGCTGTGGTTCTGGTTAGGTTGCTGGTAGAGACTGCCACTGAATACTTTTTCGGAATTTGGAATGTCCACCCCAATCGCGTCGCAAATCCTGTTCTAGAGATGCACTTAATGTGTAAGCCTGGTGGGGATACACTTCGGCAGCAAGACTCGGTAATACATAAATGTATTACAAAGACTAACACATTAAAAAACACAAGTTTGTTACGTAACTTCTACGATAACCGAATCTACCCGCAGTGTCAGCTCAGGGTATTGGCTGGATCGACCGAAGCAAAAGGGTTGAAGCATTAGATCCCCAATTCTATTTAGGTGTTGCACGAGGCAAAAGGACACCACTGACCCGTGACCAGAGCGATAAAATGGGATGTCTTGTTCTTTCGCACTGGTTCTATGACTGGCATCTACCCTGCGCCAACGCAACTTGAGCGCCATCGGCAGCAATTTCCGGCTTTAGCTAATAAAACGTATTTTAACTTTGGGGGTCAAGGCACGCTGCCTCAAGCCTCGTTAGCGGCGATCCAAAATGTTTATGAATATATCCAGCTACATGGGCCATTCTGTGCTGGCGTGAATACTTGGATTACGGAAGAAGGTAACAAAACAAGAGTGGCGATCGCCTCAGAATTAGGCGTACCTGTAGAATCGATCACACTCACGGAAGATGTGACAGTGGGTTGCAATATTCCCCTGTGGGGGATTGACTGGCAAGCTGGAGACCACTTACTGCTGACGGATTGTGAGCATCCAGGTGTTATCGCGATCGCACGAGAACTCGCTCGTCGGTTTAATATCGAAATCTCCACCTGTCCCATCCAGGAAACCCTCAATCAGGGAGACCCGACAGCCGTTATTGCACAGCACCTAAGACCCCGGACTCGATTGGTGGTGCTGAGTCATCTGCTGTGGAATACGGGTCAAGTGTTACCCGTTAGGGAGATTGTTGATGCCTGCCGAAATTATGCTACAGGTTCCCATATCATCAGAGTTCTGGTTGATGCGGCGCAGTCGGTGGGTTCTCTGCCTTTAAATTTAACTGAATTGGGAGCAGACTTTTATGCGTTTACAGGTCACAAGTGGTGGTGTGGGCCTGAAGGTTTGGGTGGTCTTTACATCCGACCCGATGCCTTAGGCAGTATTCACCCGACCTTCATCGGTTGGCGAGGAATTGTCAGTGATGTAACAGGTAAACCCCTAGGCTGGAAGTCTAACGGTCAACGCTTTGAAGTGGCAACATCAGCTTACCCCTTGTATGCAGGATTGCGTGCTGCGATCGCAACTCATCAGCAATGGGGAACATCTGAAGAACGGTACGAGCAAATTTGTCAAGGAAGTGAGTACCTTTGGCAACGTTTATCTCAGCTAGAGTCTGTCCGTTGCCTGTGTACTTCACCGCCACAAGCGGGTCTGGTTTCGTTTGTATTAACGAACGGACGTTCTCACAAGCAATTAGTAGAATTTCTCGAACAAAAGGGGTTCATGCTCCGAACCATTCTCGACCCAGACTGTGTCCGCGCTTGTGTTCACTACTTTACTCTACGGGAAGAAATTGACCAGTTAGTTGAAGTGATTCAAGATTGGACATTGGGAATTGGTGATTAATTATTACGTATCCATCACCCTATTCCCCACAATCAATAAATCGACCTGTTTAAGTAGAGGTTCTAGTGTGGAGGAATTATCGAATACAACATCAGCACGAGCAATTTTTTCTTCTAGGGGACGTTGGTTATTGATGCGGGCTTGAGCTTGTTCCAGGGAGAGGCGATCGCGTGTCATCATCCGTTGTAACTGTTGTTCGGGGGAACAACTAACTACCCAAATTTCCGTTACTAAGTCCGTCATCTCGGCTTCAAATAATAACGGTATGACTAAGACAACAGTGGGAGCGATTAAAGTATCGAGTTCTGATTGGAAGCGATCGCGCACATAAGGATGGATTTGTTGCTCTAACCACTGCTTTTCATCGAGGTTATTGAATATAATCTCACCCAAGCGTTTGCGGTTGAGCGTGCCATCGGCTAAGCGCACACTGACGCCATAGCGTTCAAAAATTTGGGTGAGGATAGGCGAAGCGGGTTGCACGGCTTCTCTAGAATAAATATCGGCATCTAAAACGGGAAGTTGATGATGGTGTGCCAGGTAATTGGAGATAGTTGTTTTTCCCGTACCAATGCCACCCGTTAAACCAATTCGGCGCTGGGATTTTTGGAATTCCCTCATTGTGATATAAGCTCTAAGGACACAACAATGTTGTGCCCCTACTTTATCAAAATCCATTCAACTACAAATTTATGTAGGGGCACGAGATGAGCGTGCCCTCTTTCCTCGTGCTGCATTTCACTCATTCAATCGGTAGCCGTCTCGTTATCGTCACAAGATGGGAATGCTAACCCAGAACTCCCCGGCGTGACGGTGGGTACAGAAGCGGTCAGAATCACCTGCCCATCTGAATTCATCACCCAACCCTGCGCCTCCACCAGTTGCTGTGGATGAGAATGGGTGGGCTGGGTACGCGTAGCCTCACCATTACCGTTTGCTTGCCTGCCTGTGAGGGTAATCCAATCCACCAAAACTTCCTGATTAGTCAGGGGATCATTGGGACTAGGAGGCAAACCACCACGTCCTGTCATCGTAAAGCTGCTTTTGCGTGCGCTGTTGTGAGGAGTACAACGCCGGTCAATTAAGTCTTCTGCATCAACCCAAGATGGCAACGGGTTCACTCTTCGCTCAGAAAACGAACCACGGATGGTGACAGTCCCATTGGTACCTGTTCGTGAATCAGCAGAAATATCAACTCGATCATTGCCCCGAAACCCCGCAGAGACAGAGATATCGTTCCGCCCATTGCCCCGAAACCGACCCAAATCGCCAGGGTTGCGACCGACGGGTACGGCTGCGCCACTAGAAAACAGGTCAGCTAAAAATGCTGAAGAGTTAATGGTAATATCGCCTCCCGGCCCAGCTTCTGCATTGGCGAGAATGTCACTGTCTTCTATGGCGAGGAAGACGGTGGAGTCAATTGCGATGTTGCCGCCACCGCCTGTGCTATCAAAGACGCTCGTGCTGATGAGGCTGCCGTCGCGAAGGCGGATATCATCAGCTTGAAATTTAATATCACCACCCCCAGCTCGAAAAGAGGTTGCAGAAATGATGCCACCATTGGAGCGCAAGTTACCCTGAAGCGTGAGATTGATATCCCCTGCATTACCCGCGTTAACCTCTCCCGTACTCTGGCTAGTGATACTTCCGTTATTGCTGAGGGACAGGGAGTTAGCTTGCACTCGAATATCACCCCCCTTGCCTCGACCCAACGTTGCTGTAGTGACCTCTGCGCCATCGCGGATAATCAATTCCCCAGAGGTAAGGTTGACGTTACCGCTAGGTGCACCACCAAAGCTACTGCGATCGCTAAATGAAGATATGGCAGCGCCTTGACCAATTAATTCGATAGACTCCGAAGCATTTACTTTTATAGTTCCTCCCGGACTTAAACCAGCCGTTCGAGCTTCTACTCGTCCTCCATTTTGGGCAGTCAATCTCCTAGTGTTAATGTCCATTTCTCCGGCAGCGCCAGAACCAACTGTTAAAGTAGCTAAGCTTCCCCCATTGAGGTCTACGGAATCAGTGGCATTTACAGTTAATTTTCCGCCATTACCACTACTGTTAAGATAAACACCAGTGGAAACTTCCCCACCATTGCGAACGGATAGCCTTGCGGTGTTAATGGTCATATCTCCACCTTGACCACTACTAAATGTATCGGCAGAAAGCTTGCTGTTGCTATCTACCAGTAAGTTTTGGGTGTTAATAATTACATTTCCCGCGTCACCACTGCCATTAGTCGAGGTAGAAAGTGCACTGCCATTAACTACTTCAATTGAATCGGTAGCGCGTACACTGAGATCACCTCCAGCACCAGATCCAAGAGGACTGGTGAAAACAAGTGAGCCATCCCGAATGCTGAGTTTCCCTGTAGTTATATCAAGAGCGCCTGCAAGTCCTGTGCCGCTTGAGGATGTACTAATACCACTCTGGTTAACCACATTCACAGAGTCTGTGGCTATAACTGATATTTTTCCAGAATCTCCTGTACCCTCGGAAGCCGTGGTGATTTCTCCCCTATCCCTGACATTTAACTCTCTGGTGCGGATGAATAAGGTGCCACTATTTCCAGTACTTGACTTACCTACAAATGTAGTGATACCACCTCCATTGACGACGTTCACTGAGTCCGTCGCGATGATTGATAAGTCTCCGGCATTCTCTTTACCGCTAACAGTTGCGATAACGCTTAGCTCATCGCTCACATTCAACTGTCCGGTGCTAATGGATAAGTTGCCGCCGTTTCCTTGAGTGGATAATGTGATGATCTTGCCTTCACTGCTGACATTGACTGAGTCTGTAGTTGCGATTGATATGTCTCCAGCTCTCCCCGTACCACCAACACTAGTACTAACTTCTCCCTTATTACTAACATTGAGCTGCCTTGCATTAATGGATAGGTTCCCACCGTTTCCTGTAGAACCAAAAATAGTCCCACCAGCATATATGCCACTAGCATCGGCTTCGTTTGTAACTACATCTCGTCCAAATCGCCTCAATCGGCTCTCGAAGGACGGGTCACTTCCAGAAATGGTGATAGTATCAGCAATATTGAGGTTAACACTACCTGCATTGCCACTACCACGAGTGACGGAGAGAATTTGTCCACCACCTGTTAGCTCTAAGCGATTAGCACCAATTGTCACACTACCGCCATCACTAGCATTGGCTGTTGAGGCGTCCACAACTGCACCATTTTGCACACTCAGGACACCTGTGTTGACATTAATACTCCCCGCTTGACCGCTTGTACCTGCCCAAGTATTAGCAAACAAGCCGCTAGAAATGCCTCCATTCCCTCCTCTAGAAGGATTCACTCCAGACATAGTTACTGAATTAGGGGCAAAGATCTGAATCGTTCCAGCGTTTCCTTGACCTCCTGTTGATACAGCACTATAAATAAGACCACCATCTATGAAAGATACAGAGTCATCAACCTGGACAAAGACGTTACCAGCATTTCCCCGCCCATTAGAATCGGTATAGGTTTGCAGTGCAGCCGTCCCCTCAATCAAAAGTGACCCAGCTCGTATATTAATGTTACCCCCATTACCCACTGCCCCAGAGGCTACTTTACTCTCAATTAAAGTGGGGTTTGCTCCGTAATTGGTTTGAGTAAGCGTAACACTGTTGCGGACATTAATATTCACGTTGCCAGCATTTCCTATCCCGCCAGAACTAACAGAATTTTCCAAAACAGCAGCATTTGATAGGAAAAGTGACTCCGCCTGAATGTTGATGTCACCTCCCTTAGCCCCAACCCTTGAACTAATGGTGCTGCCAATATCGCCACCTGTAGAGGAAAATGAGCCATTAGCAATTAAAGTGACATTACCAGCATTGCTAGCCGAAGAAGATGTGTTGATGAAGCCATTACCAGGGAGTGTAATGTTACCGCGAGAATCGATAAAGACATTACCACCATTACCAGCATTGCTGCGAGTATCGATTGTTGTAACTTGAATGTTTCCACCAGGCAATGTTGTGTTGGGTTGGTACTGATTGGTTAGAAAGACAAGACTATTAGGAGCAGTTACATCTATATTGCCTATGGTGATATTGGCACTAGTTGGAGTTGCAGTAGTAGTAAGTCCTGCGGGAAGAGGCCCACCTATATTTCCTATAGGATTAAATGCAGTAGTTCCTGCCCGAACGTCTAGAGTTGGTTGAGTGGTACCTCTGATACTCAGAGGTGTACCATTCGATAAAGTAACATCTTCTACAATTGCATTTCCTGTTATATCTCCACCTGTAATCGTCACATTATTAATACTGACTGAACCTCCTGCTAAAATATGCAGTGAAGCTCCGGTATAATTTGTGAAACTAACATCTCCACTAGCACGAATAATCGGGTCACTAGGACTCACTAAATTCCCCAAACTTCCAGCCAACTGTTCAATCCGAAAATTCCCACCACCCCAATAATGAGCATCACCCATTACAGGATTGGTACTTCGCAATACCATATCTCCATCGGAATACAACCCACTATTAGGATGATTCAAAGCAAAAATATCAACAATTTGATTCCCCTGAATTAGTAATTGTCCCCCAGCAGCCGCAATAAATGGATTAGTGACACTATCCCGAATCTTAACCGTATCTTGTGCTTGCAACGTTAAGTTATTTCCGGATTGAAGTTGACCCTGTAAATCAAGATTTCCAGCATCTAAAGTTAAATTTTCTCCTGCTGCTAAATTCCCAGTGTTAGTAATAGTGGTTCGTGGTTGATTTGTCCCATACTGCACACCCAGAGGAACATTGACTGTTAATAGTGGCGGTGCTGTTGGGTTCTTTGCATTGAACTCAAAACCATTATCAAACACCACACGATTCGCCGTACTCGCCACAAACGAACCCGCGATATCCAGTTGAGCATTCGAGCCAAAAATAATGCCGTTGGGATTGAGCAAAAATAAATTGGCTCCCCCATCTACCCCCAATGTTCCCAGAATGTTAGAGAGGTTATTACCTGTCACTCGACTGAGAATGTTGTCAATTCCCGTTGGATTAGCAAAGTAAACTCGCTGTTCATCCCCAACATTGAATTCCTGAAAGCTGTGGAACAAATTAGCCCCTCGAACGGCTCCCCCATCTATTCGCTCAGCAGGAAATCCCCTAACATTAACGTTAGGTGTAACAACAGAACTTTCTGTTCCTAAAGTAGAATCAGGTGTAATTTGAGCTAAAGTCTGACTTCCTAAAAAGTTAGCTTCACCCCCTACTAAAACTCCTGCTAACCCTAATCCCCAACCCCAACGCCCCAGATAGATTGCCATCCCAAAACTACCCCTTACCCCTGTTAATTGCGCTCCTGATTCAATCTCACTTTTACTGAAGAATCTCCCTATCGGAGCAAAATTATAGAAATATTAATTCTAGCTCAAAAAAAACCTATTTTGACCTCATTGAAACAAATAACCGATCACAAATAATAACGTGCGGCGTCACCACTGTAACTGAGCAGCTAACAACTCTTCAGCTTGCTTACTATCCACCGGTCGAGAGAAGAAATAGCCTTGTGCATACTCACAATTAAGCGCTCGCAACCGTGATAGCTGCTCTGGCGTTTCCACACCTTCAGCAATCACATCCATTTCTAAACTATGAGCCAACATCATAATGGCTCGGATAATTTCTAAACTCTCTCCCTCATGACCCATGCGACTAACAAAAGAACGGTCAATCTTTAACGTATCAATGGGTAACTGATGCAAACGTGCTAAAGACGAATAGCCAGTACCAAAGTCATCAATGGAGAGTTTCACTCCCAGGGTTTTGAGCTGCTGTAAAATTTCAGTTCCAGAGGTGGCGTTTTTGAGTAAACCACTTTCCGTAATCTCTAACTTCAAATTACATCCTTCGACACCCGTTTCTCGCAAAACGTGATCAATGCGTTCCAATAAACCCAACTGCACTAGGTGCAAGCCAGAAAAATTTACGCTCATCGTTAAAGATGCTGAATCTTCACCAAATAGCTGTTGCCAAATCCTTAACTGAGTGCAAGCTTCTCGCAGTACCCACCAATCGATAAAGCTGATTAATCCTGTTTCTTCAGCTAGGGGAATAAACTCCATGGGTGACACCATGCCTCGTGTGGGATGAATCCAACGCACTAGGGCTTCAAAACCCGTTATTTTACCCATCTCTAAAGAGACGATGGGCTGATAGTGCACCTGAAACGGCTGGCGTTCGATCGCTCGTCGTAAGTCTGTTTCTAACTGAAAGCGTGCCACAGCTTGTTCGTGCATGGCAGGATTAAAGACAGCATGACTCACATGTGCCTGAACTTTGGCATGATGCCTTGCTGTATCAGCCGCCCGTAAAAAATCTTCGGGTCGATCAGAACAGTTGAGTTCCTGAGACGATGAAGATGGATGGGGAATTTCTGGGGATGAGTTGGGCAAAAGCTCCGGCTCAGAAGTGATACATTTGAATTCATCTGTCCCACCCAAAGCAATTCCAATGCTGGAGGTAGAAAATACCTCACGTCCCTGGAGGTCGAACGGTAAGATCAAAAGTCGGTGAATGCCATCGGCTCGCTCCGTGGCTTCATCATTATTTTGCAGTTCCGCCAGGAGAATGGCAAACTCATCTGGCCCCACTCGTGCCAATGTGGCGCTCGGTTGTAGGTACGCCTCTAGTCGTCGAGCCGTGGCAATCATTAATTGATCTGCCACGTTGTGCCCCAGGCTATACTTGACCATCTCAAAGTGTTCTAGCTTGAGCAGCAGAACTGCAAATAAATCAGCCTTATCCTGTTTTGCCGCTTCGATTCGCTGTTCTAAACGTTCTGAGAATAAAGCCCGGTTGGGCAAACCGGTGACCGCGTCGTAATAGGCATAGCGCCACAATTGTGCTTCGGTTTGCTTGCGCTCCGTGATGTCTTGCGCCATGGAAAGCATAGCAACGACCGTGCCATCGGCTTCTTTGAGGGGCGTGTGATACCATTCACAGATGATGATACGTCCATCTTGGGTTAAGCTTTCGTTGACACTGTGTACCGTCTTCTCCCCCGCCACCAGTTGTCGAAAACTCGTTTCTAGGTGCGGACGAACGGCTACAGGAGCGATTAACTCACACAATTTTTGCCCCAGTGCCTCTTGTTTGCTAAAGCCAAAGATTTTTTCAGCCGAGGCATTCCAGTCCGTGACGCACAATTGGTGATCGCTCATAATACAGGCGATCGGCATATGGTTAATTTGGAGCTGAAGGCGTTCTTGCAGCTGTTTGGTGTGTTCGTACAACTGGGCGTTGAGAATTGCCATCGTACAGCGTTCGGCGGTAATTTCCAACAGGTGAAGTTCGCGATCGCCTTGGGCGGTGCCCCTTGGGCAATCGCTTTGGGGATGAATACTCTTCCAATCCACATGCAGGACACCCACTAATTCGCCCTGGTGTTGCAGTGGGACACCCAGAATAGAACGAATGTTACCGGGTTTGAGGGCAATCAGGCGCGAGTCGGTTTGAGCATCTTCAATGTAAAGCGGCTGCCTTGTGGCTGCGATTGTACCCGCAAAACCTTCCCCAATGGGGATAATATTACTTAAGCGAGATTCTGCATCTATCCCTAGACTGGAGCCGACATAAAGCTGGTTATCTTTTTTCAAAAGAATGACGGCAGCATCGGCACGCATCACTTGCACAATGCGCTGAAGTAGCACGTCCAATAGTTCTTCTAAATGCAACGTGCTAATGCCATTGGTTGTGACGGTAATGAGTGCGGATAAATCTTCTTTTTCTCGTTTAAGTTCTTCAAGAAGCCGTTTCTGTTCGGTGATGTCCTGCGCCATGGCGATTAAATCAACCACCTCTGTTTAATGGTTGCGGTAGAGATTTTGTGTGGAGAGATACCTTCGCTCTGGTTCTCGGATCAGAAAAACCTCTTCCTAGACCTGGGTTTGTCCAGAAGAGATTACTTTGCTATTATCCTCCTTAATCTTAGAAGGAATCTCAGTTTCCAAGTATTTTGTATCCGTGCCCTGAGCAATGATATTAAAGATATCTTGAGATTAAGCTTATCCGACCTACTTGCGTCCTGAGATGAAAGCGTCAATATCTGTCTGTTGTCCACTGCACAATCGCCTGAATCAGACCTTCTAAAGTATATTCCTGGGCTTCAACATCCACTCGCCCCAATAGTTGACGGCAAGTGATGGACGTTTGAGGCCCAATGGAGGCGATACAGACGTTTTGGAGTCGGGATTGGGCCATAGGAAACCCTTGGGTATCTCCCCGCAGGGATGTTTCTAACAGTTGAACAAAGTGCTTAACCGTTTTGGAACTAGCAAAGGTGATAATATCTACCCTTTGTTGTTGCAGAGCTGCTAAGGCGGCGGGTGCCATTTGGGCAGGGCAACCCGACTCATAGGCGGCAACTTCCGTGACTTCTGCACCTTGGGCTGTAATCTGCTTCACCAAGACATCTCTGCCCCCGCTTTCCACGCGGGGAAACAACACTCTTTTACCCTCTAGGGGTTCCGGGAAGTGTTCGACGAGGGAATCTGCCACAAAATTGGGAGGAATAAAGTCAGGCTCCAATCCGTGTGCTTTCAGACTCGCGGCTGTTTTTTTGCCCACCACCGCAATTTGCACCGTACCTAAGGCACGGTTATTCTTCTTTTGGGCGTGCAGTCGTTCAAAAAAGTACTCAACGCCATTGCCAGAGGTGAGAATTAACCAATCAAAGTTATAGAGTTGTGCGATCGCATGATCCAACTCATCCCAACTGGACGGCGGCGTAATCACCAATGCAGGCATTTCAATCACCTCGGCTCCTTCTTGTTGCAGAAGGCGGCTAAAATGGCTAGATTGTCCAGCCGAACGGGTGACTAATACGGTTTTACCCGTCAGTGGTAACGATGGAGTGAGGGTTGAAGGTTGCACGTTCGCAGGTTCTGGGTTAGGAGAGATTACAGGTTGTTCGACGTAGCCGTCGTCGAAGGGTTGGTTGATCGGTTGCCAGCGTTCTGGAGCAGCTTCAATCGGCAACGGGTTAACGTTCAGTGCTTCTGAAATGTCAATGTTGAGTTGTTTAATCTTCAAATCTTGTGACTCTTCATCGGGTGACTTGTCAACATTCAATTCCGATAAAGGTGTAACGTCCAACTTTTCCAGGTTTAATCCGGGTGACTCTTCAACAGGCAACCTGTCATCATTAAATTCGGGTGAAGGTTCAACGTTCCACTGTTCCAGGTTTAAGACGGGTAACTCTTCAACGGGCAACGGGTTAACGTTCAATTCGGGCAAAGGTTTAACGTCCCACTTTTCCACCCTCAACTCTTCACGGCTGACGGCTTCCTGAGAAGAGGGCACTTCTTGTTCACTGGGCGATTGCAAATAGTCTCGTAGCCCCACCACTTCACCGATGACAATCACTGCCGGGGAGAGGGAAACACCCGTTGTTTGCTGAACAATATCCTTTAAAGTGCCAATCCAAACTTGTTGTTCGGGGCGTCCGCAAGCGCGAATCACGGCAATGGGGGAAGCAGGCGATCGCTTATGGCGTTGCAATTGCTTGACAATTTCCCCCAGATGGCGTGTACCCATCAAAATCACCAATGTCTCCAGCCGTGCTAACGCTTCCCAGTCCAACTCTTCTGGTTCATGGGCGCTCACCACCGCAAAGCCTCGGCTGAGTACGGTATCTGTTAGGGGAATTCCAGCGAGTAACGGTGCCGCAAGGGCTGAGGAAATTCCCGGCACTACCTCAAACGGACAGTTAGCTTCCTGCAAGGACAAGATTTCCGAGGTAGCGCGACCAAAAATAAAGGGATCGCCACTTTTGAGCCTGACAACCTGTTTGCCCTGCCGACACTGTTCTACCATCAACTGGTTAATCTCGGATTGGGATGGGCTGGGGCGTCCACCCCGCTTCCCCATATCAAATTTAAGGCAGTTGGGAGGCACTAACGTTAATAGCCTCTCATCGACTAAGGCATCGTAGATGAGTACCTCAGCTTGTTCCAGCAACTGCTGTGCCCGAATTGTGAGATATTCAATATTTCCCGGCCCTGCACCTACCAGGTAAACTTTGCCCATTTGCGGTAAACCTTAGTGTCGCGTCATACAGACTCAAGCTTTCCTGATTTTACGCCCCAGCCGCAACCTCCAGCTAATGAGCAAATCAAGCGGTTCTTCAAGACGGATTGCGATCGCTGAGCATTGCAACGGTATCTACTTCATTAACATTTCAGCTAACGGCATAGTCGGTAAACTGCCGCATGAAGGGTGAATGAAACCCTAGCACAATATCCTCTTTGGGAACACCGAGGCTGACTAATTCTTGGGCTAGATCGATTTCGGTCATGTTGTGCTGAATCCAGATTTTGCCATTTTTGATATCAATGTGGATAGTACAGCCATAGATGCGGCGATGCCCGTCCCACCCCATGTTTACAATTTGATAGTGGTCGTTTTCGGTATCACAAACAAATTGCCGCTCGATTGTTTTGTTCAGGGACTTATAGCTGGCATATTCTGTTAGGAGTTGTTTGATATAGCCTCGGTATTGTTCTACTCGATCCATTGCTCGATCGCCTCCAAGTCTGGGTTATAAACTGCAATTTTGAGACGGTAAGCTTGAGTCATTTCTCGCACCGTCTCGCGCCTGAAGAACGTTTCGTAAGTCTCAACTGGAACTTCAAGGTAGAGTTCTCGGTCTGGCTCACAGCACATTCATGGCGATAACTCCCAGCGTTCACCCAACAACGCCAGCTACTAAACTTCTATTTGCCTGCATAGGATTAGAAACCAGATCCCAAGGGCTATGAGGTCTAATATTGAAGAACTGCTCAGCTATGGCTGTTGCTAGGTGAGCAGCAAAAACAGGAGGAACTGCATTACCAATCATGATTAACTGTGCTGTTTTTGTGCCCAGCAACTCGTATCGATCTGGAATTGTTTGTAGGCGTGCACATTCTCGTGGTGAAGTTGCTCTAGGTTCACAGAAGTGAACAAAGGGTGCGCGATGATTTTCTTTTACTGCTGGTGATGGACGAGAAGGGTCGAGGCGATACCAAGAGTGGTTCCAATTAGGATATAAGCGTGTACCAGTCTTTTGTGCTTTCAGCCTCTGAACCATATCCTCAGAGTGACGTGTGTTTAAGTGGTTGAAAAGTCCTGAAGAATTATGTCTTAAAAACCTTTGAAGGTCAGTACTTGCAGGGATAGAGTAAGGTTGAGGCTTCTCGTCCGTAGGGCTAGGAATGTCTCCGAGTGCATCTAAAACGGTGTATATACTCTCGGACGGAAAACTATAATCAGTTGAGCAGGGTGGAGTAGGAAAAGTGAACTTTTGCTTCCTGTCAAGAACTCCAACCATAATAAATCTCTTGCGAGATTGAGGAACTCTGTAATTCATCGTATTCAGAATCGACCAACTCACTGAATATCCTAGTTTTTCGTACTCAGCGACTAAATTCCTGATCAAGTCATTCTTCTTAGATTGCCCAACGTTGAGGATACCGCTCACATTTTCCATCAAAAAAACTTTAGGTTTTATATCTTTTATAAACCTAAAAAAGTGGAAGATTTGATGGTTTCTAGTATCATCTCGCATATCCTCTAAACGCTTTCCTGCGTGACTGAATCCTTGACATGGAGGCCCGCCAACAATTACGTCTGGCATCGTACCAAGATCATCAAGAACAGCATTCGTATCCAGACAAGACATGTGTTGAGGTGTGCCAATAAGCCGTAGATTCAATTTGTGATGGTGGTAAAACGTTTTAACTGCCCAGTCAAAGTTATCGATGCCACCAATCACCTCGAAGGCACCCGTCATCTCGAAGCCCAAGCTCAATCCGCCAAGGCCGCTATATAAATCTAGAACTTTAACATTACGGTCTCTGGCGTGCTGCATGTCGGAAACAACTAACTAAATGGTACTTATAGTCCGTAGACGGCATTAAGTACTGGAATGATACTTATAAGTATCATAATACCTGCTAGCAACATGGGCAGGCAAGAGAATGAAAAGCGAGCATTACTGCTTTTGGGCGCTTTGATCCGAAAGTACCGTATTGCCAAGGGACTATCTCAAGAAGAGTTGGGTTTCTTGTGTGGGCTTGATCGCTCCTATATAGGCGGTGTGGAACGAGGAGAAAGGAACATTTCCTTTGTAAATTTGGTTTACCTCGCTAATGGCTTAGGAGTAAGTCTCAGGGAACTTTTGTACGAGTTTGATTCCGAGCATGACTGATGAAGAAGTTCTTAAGAAATATGAAGCATTGCTGAATCGCTTAGGAAAGCGTCCTCGGACAGTTTTAGAGCTTATTCTGAAGAATGGAAGTGTTAGTACCTATGAACTAGGACAGCTTGGCTACGATCAACCTCCACGCGCAGCGCAAGATTTGAAGGAGGCTGGTGTAAGTCTTAAAGTAAGTTACGGAAGACATCCCAAGACTGGATCTCGAATGGCTATTTATAGCCTCGCTGATATTATAGATGAAAACAGTTTTCTAGGCCGAAGACACTTTCCAAAAAGATTCCGCCAAGAAGTACTCCAGAGATTCGACTATAAATGTAATATTTGCAATACAACCTATCCAGTTCGGATTTTACAGTTAGACCATAGAGTCCCCTATATAGTAGGAGGCGAGGGAAAGGAACTTTATGTAGAAGATTACCAACCTCTGTGTGGGTCTCATCAGCGCTCCAAGAGTTGGGAATGCGAACATTGCCCGAATAGAATTGATCAAATTCTAGAAGTTTGCAGAACCTGCTACTGGGCTTGTCCTGATGGGAATTATATGCATGTTGCAACTCGCCCGGAGCGCCGTACTGATATTACTTGGTCAGATGCTGAAGAACTCGATCTTTATGAAAAACTGCAAGAGCGATCGTATCGAGAGCAAAAGGATATCTCCTCATTGCTAAAAGACATTGCTGCTCATGAGATTTATCGAGAGGATATAGATAGATTGAAGGATGATGGGTGATTTTCCCTGGAATTAGCTCAAGTTTCTACCAGTTAGGAAAATCCTGTTGAAAATTTAAATGCAATATTATTTGATTGCTCTTGCATTGATGCTGGGGGTAGTATTTGCGATGTTTCCTTCGTCGCCAGGAAAGCGATCGCTTCCTGGAACAACTGCTGCCATTCATTGACTAGAGCTAGTTGGGCACCAAACCCCTGATAAATTGAAAACAGTAAATTAAAGCCGAGACCAACCGTGTCCAGCAGCGAACCGCCTGTACACCTACACCTCCTCTCAAGCTTCGAGTCAGGATGGGATGGCTTGAACCTCATCTATGAGCTAGAACCCGCTGACGAAATGCCTGAAACTTACCTCCGTCAGCACTTTATCCTGATTGCTCTGGATGATTTTCGTGCCACCTATCTACTCGATGGACGTTGGCAACAGGTAGATTACGCCAAGGGGGAGATTGGCATTATCCCAGCTACCCAATCCTTGCCCAAAACACAGGTCGATCGCGAAGTGCCATTACTCGAATTGTTTCTTGAACCTGCTACACTTACCCGTGCGGCTTGTGAATCTGTGAACCCAGATCAAGTCGAGTTAATACCACAGTTGCAGATATGCGATCCCTTAATTCAGCACATGGGACTGGCACTGATGGCGGAGTTAGAAGCTGGCGGTACCGACAGTCGGCTTTACGCTGAGTCTATGGCAACAGCATTATCCGCACATTTGCTGAGGCGATACTGCTCCCACGCAGAGAAGATTAAAAACTATACAGGCGGATTGTCCAAATATAAGCTAAGGCAAGCGGTTAACTACATCAACGAGCATTTAGACCAAAACTTAACCCTGGCTGAAATAGCTGCTGCTGTGCGGATGAGTCCGAATTACTTTGCCAGTTTATTCAAACAATCTACAGGACTTACACCGTATCAGTACGTGATGAAATGCCGGATTGAGAAAGCCAAACAGTTGCTGCTAAAGCAGGAATTGAGGCTGGTTGAAATCTGTCATGAAGTCGGTTTCACGAGTCAGAGTCATTTCACTAGAGTGTTTCGCCAACATACCAAAACGACACCCAAGGCATATAGAAATGCTCTTTGAATTCTTAAGATTAGGACATTTTTCGGGAGATTAGGCAAGACAGCACTGGGGTGCGATCGCTAAATTGTGTACCTATCAGCAATATTCAAGGAATTACCAAGCATGAGAGGTACGAAATTTGCTTTACAGGGATGGGGCATCGTTGGTTTTTCGGCGCTGACAGTCGGCACTATTGTTGGCGTAATTTGGCTGTTTTATGGTGTTGATGAAAAAGGGATGCGGATGGCAATTCGAGCAACGGCTCGTACATCAACCATCCTATTTCTCAGTGCGTTTGTTGCTTCCTCACTTCGCAAACTTTGGTTAACTCCACTCTCAGCATGGCTTCTGAAAAATCGCCGCTATCTGGGGATATCGATGGCGGTGTCCCATACTTATCAGGCGATCGCTCTTTTCGGTTTATGGTTGGTAACGGCTGGAGTTGCTCCACCATCCAACCCTTTGGGAATACTTGGCTATATCTTGCTGTTTGCTATGACTGTAACCTCCTTTAAGCGCCCAGCCGCTTGGTTAGGCAAACAGGGTTGGAAGATTTTACACAATACTGGAATGCACTTTTTCTGGCTGGGTTTGCTGTTTGAATACAGCGTCAATCTTCCCAAATCAATGCTGATCTATTCTCCTTTTGTCATCTTATTAGTTTTGGCGATGATGCTTCGTTTAGGAGCTTTGAGAAAGCAGAAGGAACTAGTTGCTTAAATTCTCAAGGGCTTCAGCTACTCATAGCTACACCACTGGTAAGGGCACGATAATATCGTGCCCCTACGAACGACGTGTTTTGCACTCAATAGAGAATTGCTATAGATAATTAAATTGAAATCATTTGTCTAAAATCGGACAGTTCCCTGTTTAGAGAGAGTTCTCAATGCTTATTCCTCAACTTGAAACCCAGCGCCTAATCTTACGCGCATTTAACGAAAAAGACCTGGATGCTTACGCCGAAATGTGTGCCGATCGCGAAGTAATGCGTTATATCGGCAATGGGCAGACCTTATCCCGCTTTGAGGCTTGGCGGAATATGGCGATGATGCTGGGTCACTGGCAGCTACGGGGCTACGGGATGTGGGCTATCGAGGAACGTCACACTGGTGTAATGATGGGTCGCCTCGGCTGCTGGCAACCGGAGGGCTGGCTGGGATTTGAAATTGGCTGGACGTTGCGACGAGCTTACTGGGGCTGTGGCTACGCGACGGAGGGGGCAAAGGCGGCGATGGTTCATGCTTTTAATGAGTTGCAGCAATCCTATGTAATAAGTCTGATTCGTCCAGATAATTCGGCTTCAAGGCGGGTTGCCGAGAAGTTAGGAGAGAAACTTGTTGGGACGACAGAAATCTTTGGCCTGGAAGCAGTCATTTACAAAATTAGTCGAGAAGATTGGCAAACTAGCGCTTAAACTTGCACTAAAACTACTTCATCGAGCTGGGCGATTGGAGGCAATAGGAGTTCAAAACTCATTTCCACTGGATAAAGTAGGAATAATTTTTCATCCTTCCTACTTCATCCTTCAATGTTTATAATAAACAGGCAGCGGGAAAGATTAAATATTCTAGGAAAAAGAGTTTCCAAATAAATTGATAAAACTGCGTGATCGCGATTTTATCTTGCAAGTCTACGCTCCGACTCCGCCACCACAGGATACCCAACAACGCTAGATGGCTAACACCCAAAAAAATTGAATTAACGGAAGCAGGGAGCAAAAATATTCCCGCAATGAGCATCCCTAGATAACACACGGTTATCACCCAACGAGCCAAATTAAACACCGCTTGTTGACCCAGTTTGATCGTAAAGGTGGTGATGTTGTACTGCTTGTCACCTTCCATATCGGGAATATCTTTGAAGATAGCGATCGCAAAGGTAAATACCACAATAAACAAGGTTAGCACCCACACGGGTGCAGTGGGAAACAGAACAGTCCCCAGTAAACAATCACTAAAGTGCAAAAACAGCCCTAAATTAACAATGGCTCCCCTGACCGAAAAAATACATAATGCTGCCCAAAAAGGAAATCGCTTCAATCGGATTGGCGGGAGCGAATAAGCCGTTCCAATGGCTAAACTAATACTTACCATCAAGAACAACCATGTCCCTAGTAAGCCTGCCAATAGTAAGGCGAGAATACCCGTTACAGCAACAATGATTTGACCTTGTCGCCGCGAAAATTCACCGGCTGCAACCGGAAGATGGGGTTTATTAATTTGGTCAATTTCTACATCTTCTAGTTGATTGAGTCCGACAATGTAGACATTACCGCATAAGCAAGACAGCAAAGCTCCCAGCAGTTGCTCTATACTTTCCAACGTGACCTGGTTATTCGTGGTTGCCACAGTAATCAGGTACAATGCAAAAACACTCAGGCTGGTGCCAATAATCGTGTGAGGACGCGAGAATTTCCAAAAGGCATAGAGCCATTGACTGGGTTGTTCAAACAGTTTGATGCGGGAATGGGTAGATGTTGAAGAAGAAATCTGGCTCATTATTAAAGATAAGAGGCTATCAACCAGAAATATCTTACCGTGCTATAGCCATCAATATGAGTTATGAGTTTTTTAGGAACCACAGAGTGCACAGAGTACACACAGAGAAACACAAGTAGTAATATCAAGTTGTGTTTTAAGGGAGTAGAGAGTAAGAGCCGAGGAGGCAGGAGAAATAGGCCAAGAAACGAGTGTTTTTGACGAAACTAGGTAACACAGGTTCATGAAGGATTGAGACTGACTAGAACAGCCTTTTCAGGTCTTATTTCATATCAATCTTTACTTGCCAAGTTTCTAAGGTTGTGCCTAAGGTCTGATCTAATCGGGTTAAAGCATTGAGGTAGTTAATGATTGCATTAAGTTCTACATTTCTGGCTTGGACTAAATCATCCTGAAGTCTGATTAGCTCAAAAACCGTAATATCTCTCCCTAATCTTTGTTTTTCTCGTGCAATCTCTAGTTGTTTTTCCGAGGACTCTGTCACTTTTTTAGCCAGTTCTACCTGAGAGAAACTCAGATTAACATCCCTCATCCTATCTATTAACTGAATATCTAAACTCTCACGTTGCTCCGTGAGAGTATTTTCGGCTTGGAGTTGGTTGACTAAGCGGCGCTGAAAATCTCGTTCTACTGTTACATCACCAATTTGACGGCTCAACCCTAATCCAATTCGCAGATCGCTGGTGTTGTTTGAGGCATAACCGTAACTGGTATTCAGGTTTAAGTCCCAAAGTCGGTTGTTTTCCGCTTGCAACAAGCCCAATTTAGTTCTTTCTAAATCCAACTGTGCCTTCAAGTAATCTGGCTGATTTTCAAAGGCTAATTGCCTGAGATTATCTGAGTTAAAAGAAACGGCAGGTGCGAGCAGTGAGTCGGTGGCTATAATTACGGCCGTTGGCTCAATATCAACAATATTCAGTAGGACTAATCTAGCGGAGGCAAGGTTATTTTCAGCTTCTATTAAACTGACTTGTCTCCTCGCCACCTCAGTTTCACTTTGAACGATATCAACGGGTGCAAGTCTACCTGCCTCAATTAAAATTCGGTTATTAGCTAATGATTCTTGGGCTGTTTGCAGAGAAAGCTGAGCAATTTTAAGTTGTTCCTGTGCGCGAATTAATTCACGGTAAGCGAGGATGGCTTCGGTAATCGTGTTAGTCAGGATAGATTTTAAATCCAGGATATTAACCTGTTCAGTCAGCCGAGCAATATCAACCGAAGCTTGATTCACGTTAACCCCATAACCCCTTAATAAGGGTTGGTTAAAACTTAGCTGTAACTTTTGGCTAAAAGGGTCATCATTGATATCGAGATTCAGGCCATTTTGAGACACCGTTTGACCATTGGTTGCCCAACGAAAACTCAGCTCTCCTCCTGTGGGAACTTTTACAGAAACCGTTGCCCCAATGCCTAAGTCTGTATCAGTTACCCTGCGATTTGTGCCCAATTGTGCAATGGATATGGACACGGTAGGAGTGAAATTAGGAGAAAATTTATCTTCTGCTACAGCTAGTTCTTGTCTTTGGGCAATTCGTTCGAGGTAGGCATTTTTAATCGGTCTATTATTCTCTAAAGCCAAAATGACAACATCCGAAAGACTGAGTTTAATTGCCCCCGCTTCCGTTAAAGGTTTGGGTTGATTTTGGGTTAATGGGTTGTCAGTGATTGGCTTGGCTTGTTGTGTTTCGAGGGTTTGAACTGGAGCGATTTCCTGGCGTTGGCTGTGGGTGGGGAGCTTTTCTAAAATCCGAACGGAGTTCAAGCCCGTCTCTTGGCTCAGGAATGGGTAGACTGCCAAGGGGGCGTTCTGGGAATTTGAGACGGAGTTGCATTCACACAGGCAAGTTAAATGACACCCCTCTGCTTGTAGCGGGAGCTTTAGTGAGGATGAGGAAGGGGTTGGAGGTGAGGCTCTTTTTAGCTGTTTGAACGCAACTTGGTATGAGGCAGGATGCTGCATTGGTGCACCTTGGGCAATCGGCTGATGGCTTGGCTTCAGCCTGTTCGTGAGGGGCTGTGACAACGTTGTGAGGGCTGTCTTGTCGTTGGCAGAGGATCTATCCCAAATCCGCTTTGATAAGCCCCTTTTCAGCTTAAGTATTTTTTCCTTCTGCCATCTGTCCTCACTAAAGATCCGGTCTGCCTTCTGCCTTGTCTCCACCAAAAAGGGGGTAGTTAACCCAGATTTGGGATTAGGTGCTGGCTGAGGTTTAAACGCGAGGGTGAATGTCCAAGCTGTGCCGAAAACGGCAATGAGCATACCGAGGAGTGTAGGAATAAAAACGCTGATGCGGGGACAAGACAGATAATCTCGTGGGTTGGGACGTTTAGAATCGGGGTTCGGGGATTGTGACATATTACAGTGATTTCGGTAGATGAATCTGATTGGCAAGCCTACATCAAAGCGATGCTGCATTGAGTAGTGTTGCGTTTCAGAATCCCAACATCGAGATCTGATGAAGCTTACTCACTCCGTAGCGCTTTCACCGGCTCGATTTGGCTAGCGCGAACAGCAGGGATAAAACCAGCACCCACACCCACGAGTAAGGCTGAACTTAAGGATAAAACGGCGATATTACTCTTGAATGCGTAGGGTAATTTAAACGTATTCGCCACCACTACCGTTAATCCATGTACAGTCGCGATCGCACAAATGCCGCCTACAAGGCTCAACAGTGCTGCTTCTAGAATGAATTGCAGTAAAATATCTCTCCGGGTTGCCCCAATCGCGCGTCTTAATCCAATTTCTGGGGTACGCTCCATCACGGCGGCGATCGTAATATTAGCAATGCCCACTCCACCAATCAGCAGCGAGATGATGCCCACAGCCGTTAATCCTCGTGAGGCGAGTTCAAAGGTTTCTCGTTGTTGAAGAATATCGTCAACATTATTCCAAGAATAAAAATCCGATTCAGGAAACTGTTGCTCAAAGATTGCCTTAGCCTGAGCTTCTATTTTTTTCATATCTTTGAGGTTCTGGGGTCGCATCCACAGAGCATTAATTCGTTGCTTACCCGTTATCGAACTATAGGTTGACATGGGCATCAATAATCCACCTTTAGGTTCATCTTCCTTAGAATTGAGTTTAGTTTCTATCACTCCAATCACGAGAAATGGATTTTGTCCCGTGAAGATGAGTTGACCCATCGGCTCTTGACCCTGAAACAATTGTTTGGCTAAAAATTCATCAATCAGAACAACCGAGCGATAGTTGACAAAATCAGCCATTGTAAAAGAGCGACCTCCCAAGACTCGCCGACCTGAAGTCAGCAAATAGTCTGGGGAAACTGCCATAATATCTGGCTCCGCTTCTCGACCCTGAAATACCGTTGGACTTCCCAATTCCCAAACGAAATTAACCGCACTGATGGCTTGTAAACCTTTGAGTTGTTGCCTGAAAAATTCCATATCTTCTAGTTTTGCTTCCCTACCTTTAATTCCCCAAAATCCAACAGTGAGATGAGGCGCTTCTCGCTGTGACAAGTCATGCTCAATCACTGCTCGACTGATAGTGCCAACCTGAAGTGTCGCACTGACTGACGCCACACCCATGAATACTCCCAGAGTGGTTAGGGCAGAACGCAAGGGATTGCCGCGCAGGGAATTAAAGGTGAGGACGAGGAGATCGAGGGAGGAGAGACTCATGGGGAATTGGGAAGATTTGATTTTTTAATTGACAAGGTTCTATCTTCAGTCCTAAATAATCTTTATCATTTATTGAAACCCCCCTTTCTCTGCTTTGCGCCCTCTGTGCCCTTTGTGCCTCTGTGGTTTCTTAAAACAGCCAATCTCACCGTATAATTTAGGATTGTTATATACAAGTGCAAAATCCTCATACCGGTGTGTACAAAGGGAAAACATTTTAGGGCTGAAGAGGACTGATATTAGGAGTAAGAGAACTCGTTTGAGGAACAACAGGTATTCCGTGTTTGAGGGGAGTTTCTGGTGGGGAGAGTATGACTTGTTCGTCAAGACGTAAGCCGGATCTAACTTCTACATGGGTCGCTCCTTCTAGCCCTAAAGTGATCGGTCGTTTTTGAGCCTTACCATAATCGTCTCGAATCCAGACAAACGGTTTCGATTCAGAACGTTCAATGGCGGATGAGTCTAACGTTAATACGTTCTGCCGTTGTTCTTGAATAATCTCAACACTGACTTGGCTTCCTGGAATTAAAGTACCCGTGGGTTCGTCAAGCTGAATGATCGCAGGGACTTTGGCTTGGGCAGATTGGCGTCGGGATGAGTCTGGGTTGTCGTCTTGTGCGATCGCTTGAGGATACAAGCTCTTGACTTGTCCCTGATAAGATTTAGCATCAGGTCCAATCACCTTAATCCGAGCTTTTTGTTTGACTCGGATTTTAGTCGCGTTCAGCGTAGATAGCTGAAGGTTCACCAATTCTTGTGCCGGGTTGCCCAGAGTCAACAAAACATCACCGGGTTTTACTCCATCTCCATCCTTGACTTGGACATCCAAAACCTTACCCGCAATGGGAGCCGTGACAATATTATTTTGCAGTTGCTGCTCAATACTCTCTCGCTCCACCTGAAGGCGTTGGAGTTCGCTCTTATCGGTGTTGACAGCGGAGCGAACCTCTTGCAATTCAGCTTGCGCCTCGTTCACCTTGTCTTGGAGTTGAGAGGGGCGTTGTTTCTCGGCTTGAAGGCGCTGAAGTTCGAGAATATCTGCGTTGACGACGGTTTGAGCATCGCGCACGGCAAACTCAGCATTGCGGATTTGTTCTTTTTGTTCTTGCAGTTCATTACCCGGAATGAATCCTTTTTGAGCCAGAACTTCGAGTTGCTTAAGTTTCTGTTGAGCCGTGCCTAACTTTTCTTTGGCTTCTTCCACCTTCTGGCGGTTGCGTTCCAGGATGAGTTCTTGTTTACGAATCAGAAATTGTTGGTTGACTGGCTCTTGGAGTTCCTTTTGTGCTGCTGCCAGCTTTTCTTTAGCCTCTTCCACCTTCTGGCGGCTGCGGGTGAGTTTGAGTTGTTGTTTGCGAATTTCTAACTGCTGGTTTTCCAGGTTCGTTTGTCGCTGTGGATTGCGGAGGACGAGCAGTTTTTGACCAAAGCGAACGCGATCGCCAATGTTGACCAGTACTCGATCTACCGTGACTTCTCCAGGAGCTTTTAGCTGTTGTTGACCTCCCAGTTCCACAGTACCGCTTTCATTAATCACGAGTTCCACATTGCCTTGCTTCACCGTGAGCAAACGCACCGCGAGCGGTTGAGCCGCTTGATTAAAGGTTTGACTATAGATCAGCCAACCTCCGGTGGTAACTACAGCTAACACTCCTGATAAGGCGACGTATCCAACGCCGGATTTGAATTGCTTGATTTGTCGAAGATCCATCATCAACACTTTATCCCCTCAATTTGCTGTAAAGGTCAGCCTGTTTCGAGGAAGTCTTGGACACAGTGCTGGCAAGTTAAATGGTCTTCCTTGCGTGTTTGGCATTGTATATGGCAGGGTGACGCACCAACTTCAAAATGCTATTCGTTTCCACCCTATTGAGGCAAGCCACCCAAAGTCATAGACGAATGGAGGATAAGTTAGGCACAAGTCATGGTGGCACCCCAGATGTGTTTGTGTATTGGTGTGTCCCACTGTTTAATCTTAAGTTGTCATATTTTGAAGCGTTTATAGGTAATCTAGTTAGGACTAACGCAACTAGCTACGCTATCCGCTACATATCGGGGCAAGGTATCCCTTGCCCCGACGAAGATGGTGTATTAAGCCAGAAAAGGCGTAAGTCCTGCTAGTGATACCATTTGGCTTGAAGATTACGTGATTTGAAGTATGGCAACTCTCTAGGAGCAAAGGATTCAAAATCCAACCTCAAAAATGGTAATGAGTGATCGCAGGATTCAATCAGGCTGAATTTACACCCTGATCACTTAGATTCGAGAGCCATCTCAACAGATACATTCATATCCATTGTTGTGGCTTTTTCAGTGTTCGGTTCCTTCACACTCATCTGAGACTTAGAACGCATGGACATCGTAGAGCTAATCGGCATAACTTGATTCAACGCCAACTTGAGCTTGCCATTACCTTGGGAATTCATGGATTTGAGGTCGATAGAGGCACCGGGAGGTAGACCCTGTGGGTTGATTTTTTGTGTCCCTGCCTGCTGTTCCATGCTCACTTGCAAGGAGGCGACATT
This sequence comes from Microcoleus sp. AS-A8, assembly GCA_039962225.1. NCBI lineage: Bacteria > Bacillati > Cyanobacteriota > Cyanophyceae > Oscillatoriales > Microcoleaceae > Microcoleus > Microcoleus sp. AS-A8. The sequence continues at coordinate 311,924 of JAMPKV010000003.1, read as the reverse complement.
ATCCTTAATATCCACTAACTCATAGGTGGAACTCTGATTCATCGTCATTCCGTTTGCCGTAACCGAGTTAGGAATCTTCCATTTGGCACCTACTCCAACCGCTTCTGAGGGAACTGGTGAGGAAAGTTGCTTGAGGGACGTCACCATTTGCTCAACCATTTTTTTCGTGTTGGGGTCGAGTGTCTCAGGCGTATTAAAGTTTGCCTGTTTCGTGTTTCCCTGGTTATCGACAATCATAGAGCCGCGTAAGCCGACAAGCTTTTTAACTTGGGCGCGCATCGCGTTCACTAATTGTGGCTGGGTATTCTTAGCCGCAACAACATCTGCATCCGAATAGGAAAAATCCGTGTGAATATCCCCGTTAGCATCAACCTTTTTGACTTCCGACTCCATCGTCATCTTAATGGGTGGACTATCAAACGCTGGCTGAGTCTGTCCTCCTACAGACATAGCCATGTCCATATCCATGGTCATCTGTAGCGTTTGCTTTGTGTTCGCCCCAGGTGTGAAACGCAGTTGCTGCTTAGGCTCAGTACCGGCATTAATGAGTTCGACGTTGCTTTGTGCAGCGGCAGGGGTTTTCTGGGACTCCTGGGAAAGCTGTACACTCTTGGACGGACTTTCAGCACTGGTGGGTGTAGAGGGAGGCTTTTGCGCGCATCCAGCTATAAGAAGAACGAGACAGCCAACGAACAATGATTTTTGCATCAAGTCTCTCCAAAATTTTTTGTCTTAAACAAATCCTTGCTGTATGCGTTCTCTGTAGATTTGTCCTTGCCTGTTTCTATGCTAGCAATAGCAGCAATAGCGTATGCCAGCTTGGCTTTCAGGCCAAGGCGCAGAGCGTCCTCTGCTCCAGATAGACAGATAGACTACCTCAAAAACGCTTCGGGTTCCCCATTCCCATAAACTAATTTTTGTGACACTTTAGGGTACAGAACGATTTGACAACAAACACAGCAAGTGTTTCAGTGTATAACTTGAGAAGATAACTATGAAGGCAAAGGTGACAATGACTCTGATTAAACAACTTCCAATATTTGAGGGAGATGAATTATATCAAATAGTAATTAAAGCATTTTCTGGAATTGACACATAAGCCTGATTTATTACTAGCGATCAACAAAAAAGATAGCTTTTGGGGTGCCTTGACAAGTAAAATAATAAATTAGATTTTTTTGCAAATTTTAGCTGAACATACGTAAATGCCTGATATTGTTGATATTGCGGTTAGCGCGGGTTCTTTCGAGACTCTAGTAACGGCTGTCAAAGCGGCTGGATTAGTGGAGACGCTAAAAAGTCCTGGCCCTTTTACTGTCTTTGCACCGAATGACGAGGCTTTTGCTAAACTCCCGCCGGGAACGATACAAACCCTCGTACAGAACATTCCTCAGCTAACTCGAATTTTGAAGTATCACGTCGTATCAGGCAAGTTAACAAAAGCCGATTTGGAAAAAGTGGATTCAGTTACCTCCGTTGAGGGTTCACCGATCAGGATTGATACCTCTGATGGTTTTGAGGTAAAAAATGCCACTGTTCTAGCCGCAGATATCGAAGCGGATAACGGTGTCATCCACGTTATTGACACAGTAATTCTGATGGGATAGGTGAACCTTGTTCGTAAGAGAAGTTAGCCCAAGTTGCTGAACTGCTATTTGGCACTAACACAGATCGGGGTTGTAGAGAAATTTTAGCGATCGCTTTTAGCGCTACCGTAGGTAATCACACTGGCTAATCCTGCGAACAGAGAAAGTGCGATCGCTCTATATAATCTATCAAGTTAATGACGGTAGACACACCCCAGCCTAGAAAAAAATTCTCTTGTTTAACAGCAAAGTTCTTCTCTAAGCTTTCGCTTCAAATCGTCAGAAATAAACAATCCGCTAATCTCCTTAGCACACCGATTGGTATGCGATCGCAAAGTCTTTACTCCAGTTCATCTCACCTTTATCGCGTTAGCACCTTCTCTAAGAGAGACTCCATGAAGGTTTGATGCTGATAATTTTTTTTTCGAGGAAAGAACTTGTTAGAAGCTATCGAAAACGCTAAGGAAGCTGCAACTTTTGCAGCAGTTGGTGCGGTTGTTGGTGGAGTTGTATATCACCAAATCGGAGGAGCAGGTTTAGCTATTGCGGGGGGGCATATCCTATCGGTTTGGCTGCATTTACAGGCGCTGGTGCAGTAGCTGGACTAGCAGATCATGGTGCGACAAAGGAAGCCATCAAAAACCTTAAAGAAGCTGCAATCTTTGCAACAGTTGGTGCGGTTGCTGGTGGCACCGTATACCACCAAACTGGAGTAGCAGGTTTAGCTATAGCAGGAGGAGCATATCCTGTCGGTTTCGCTGCGTTTGTAGGTACTGGTGCGGTAGTAGGACTGGCAGCTTTTGGGGTGAAAAAGTCCGTTTTTGGATGAATATTAGTTCCCACTCACTAGGTTAACGCCTGTGAAAAACAAGTAAGAAAGGTGGGCATTTCCCACCCTACCCTACTCTGTTTTTTTTAAAAGCGATCGCATATCCAAAAAAAAAGCCCCCTTAAAAAGGGGGTTGGGGGGATCTAAATTCCCTACCTATAATCCGCCGTCTGAATAGCCCCCAAACGTGCCGCATTACGCATCCCATATTCAGGACGACAGAACCGATCCAATTGCGCCTCAAAAAACGCCCGATTTGCTTGCAAATGCTTCGGATTTGGGTCATCTAACGGATACAGTAACGCCGTTCGCAACGCCTGAAACACCCCAGAGGTGACACAGTACATCGATCGCTGGAACGTTACCGCAATTTGGTTGAGGATATCATCATCGTTCCGACAACGATCTTTGTAGAATTCCTTGAGATAGGGAGGCAGGAAGTGGTACATATCCTGCATCAGCAGTGTCGGTGGGACGCCTGCCGTACCAACAGGGAATTTATCAGCATAAAGAACCCCATAGTGGAAGTCTTTTTGATCGCTGGGAACTTCCCCAGCTTGGGCATTATAGGATTTTGTCCCCCTAAACGGTGCAGTGCGATAAAAAACTGCTTCAACATAAGGGAGTGCGGCTTCATATAGCCATGTAAAACCCTTGGATTTCGGGATGACTTCGTAGCATTCGCCATTAATGTAAACATGGTGGTAAATGGGACGACCGGCGATCGCAAATATCCCATTTACAATAAAATTCATCGCCTCCGGAACCGTTGTTATTTTCCCTTCATCGTAGAGATCAGAAATTTCAAAGAATACTGGAGCCATTACTTCCCAAAAGAGTCCCAAATTGCTGTAATAAGACGCCTGACGGCACTGCTCCAAAAACATCTCTGGGAACATCTTATGGAGTCCCAGCATTAAAGGATTGCCCTTAAAGTAAGCCTTAATTGCTCTATCAGCGTTGGCTTTATACTCTTCAGAGTCGAGGTAAGCATCAAACTGGTTAACGGGCGCATACATGTGACGGTGCCAAAGCATCGCCCGCATACAGGCTTCAGCAAACTCCATGTTAATCCGGTCATGCCACAAGTGATGGAGCAACTTGGGCATTTTGCCAGTTTCCCCCTTCTCGATAAACTCCAAGAGTTCGGGATGGGCAGTCGCTTCTCCGCGCCAAATTCGCAAATCAGCATCGTCACCAGCGTAATGATTATGCAGTTCTAAATACTCTTTGGGCAGGAAGTATTTAAAGAAAGGAAGGGGATTTAAAAAGACACGCTCGCCAATATAAAGTAAGTCGCGCCAGTAGAAATCCATCGGCACGGCATACGCCTTCCAAATGCCGACAATTTGCATTAGATTTTCCGGCGTATCCGGTATCATTGCACCACCAGCTTCTAGGCGGTGAATGACATCAGCAAATTCATGTCTAGAAGGGGGCAATTTAGGTTTATTCGGTTGACTTTTCGTCGGTTGATCTGAGGTTGCTATCATGGTTTTATTTTTCTCGTTCTCGCTTGTAAGAATGTTTTTTAGTTAACAACTATCCGATGGATAGGATGGGCAATGCCCATCCTACTCGTTATCATTTTTCGACTGGTAGTTGATAGTTGATAGCGATTTTCTGATTAGTTTCAGTTGCAGCCGCAGCAGTAATTGCCGTAGTAGTCGGCTCCATCCAACGCACTAACCAAGTCGGTTGTATTCCCAAGAAGAAGATGAGAGCAGCTAAAACCAGAGCAGGGGCTTTTTCAGCCAATAGAACTTTGGGATAATACGCCGTCTTGTTGTCGAGTTTGCCGAAACAAGTGCGGTTGAGGAGAATCACGAAGTAGACGGCGGTTAAGCCAGAGGCAAAGATACACAGGAGCGTTTGCCAAGGGAATACAGCGTAACTGCCTTGGAACACCATAAATTCAGCGACAAAGCCGACCAAACCGGGAATTCCAGCGCTAGCCATTCCACTTAAAATTAGGAGGGCACTGACTAAAGGCAAACCACGCATGGGATTCATCAAGCCATTGAGGACATCCAAGTCGCGGGTGCCCACTTTGGCTTCGATAATCCCTACCAAATAAAACAGCATTGCCAAAATTAAACCGTGACTCACCATCTGGGCAACAGCACCCAAGAGGCTCAAGGGAGTCAGTGCGGCGACGGCGACAACGATGTAGCCCATGTGACCGATGGAGCTATAAGCGACCATGCGCTTGATGTCTTTTTGGGCGATCGCACTCAGTGCCCCATACATTACACTGATTACGCCGATAATCGATAGTCCCGGAGCAGTCAGTGCCCAAGTTTCGGGAAATAGCTGCAAGCCAAACCTTACCAAACCATAGGTTCCCAACTTGGCAACCATGCCACCTAAAATAATGGCTACCACGGGAGACGCTTCAACATAAGCATCTGGCATCCAGGTATGTAAGGGAACCAGAGGAATTTTGATACCAAACCCCACCAAAATCGCAGTTAAGAGAATCAGCTGAACAGTTAAGGATAATCCTTGCGTGTTAATGGCATCGTAGTCAAAGCTGGTGGAGTGGGAAAGCCACGTTATCCCCAAAAATGCACCCAGAATCAGAATCCCGGATACTGCTGTATAGATGAGAAACTTCATCGCTGCATATTCGCGTTTCTCACCTCCCCAAATTGCAATTAACAGGTAAAGGGGAATTAAGATTACTTCGTAGAACAAGACGAACAGCAGTAAATTTTGGGCGATAAATGCTCCGGCAACACCGGCATTAACGAGCAGAATTAGAGCGTATTTGAGGCGAGGACGCTCGATCTCAAGCCGACCACTAAAGATGACGATTAATGTCAGAAAATTGCTGAGAGCTAGTAAGGGAAAGGATAACCCATCAACGCCCAGTTTATAGGTTAAGCCAATTTGGGGAATCCAGGGCAAAGACTCTTGAAACTGCATTCCTGTATTGGCTATATCAAACTGAGAACCAAGCCAGAGAGTGACGACTAAGATAGCGGCGGCGATCGCTAGTGTAACAGTACGTATCCGCGTACCTGCTGCCTTTCCGGGAAAAAAACCAACTATTGCAGCTCCCACTATGGGTAGCAAAATCAAGGTACTCAGCATAGATCGTTGTTAGTTGTTAGCTGTTAGTTGTTGGTAGTTACCACTCACCAATGACCAATGACCAATGACCAATGCCTAACTAACCATAATGACTCTCCCAGTATCTAAATCGTAATAACCCCCGACAAGGGTCAGTTTTTTTTCTTGGATTAACTGAGAAATGACAGGAGAGGCTTTTAATCGTTCAATTTGAAATAAAACATTGGCTTTGGTTGCCTTCTCAAGCTCATTACCGGTTTGATTTCCTGAGTTTTTTAAAGCCGGTTTAATCGCATCCAGCAAACTGGCAATTTGACCGGGAACTTGAGCACCTTTGATCGTGGCATCTACGGCACCGCATCTTGCATGGCCCATGACCATAATCACTTTTGCCCCTAATACTAAAGTGCCAAATTCCAGGCTTCCAATCTCTTCAGGCGTCGCGACATTACCAGCAATACGGCATATAAACAAATCTCCAAATCCCTGGTCAAAGATAATCTCAGAAGGAACCCGTGAATCCGCACAGCCGAGAATAGCTGCAAACGGCTTTTGAGTTTTTGCAACTTCTGCCAGACGTGCCCTATTTCGGCGGGGGTTTTCAAGTTTTCCATTAACAAAACGTTGATTTCCCTTCATTAATTCTTGCAGTGCCTGGTCAGGAGTCAGGTCCTCTTTCGCTTGTGCAACAGCTTTGTCGGGAAAAGTTAGCTTAGAGCCTAATCCTGCTGTCAATACTCCTGTGCCGATTGCCCCTGCACTAAACTTGAGCAAATTGCGTCGGGATAGATTGGCACTCTGATTGTTGGTGTTCATTGAATCTGTTCTTCCTTTCAACATTTTAGAGAATACGGACAAGTGACTTAATATGTGTGGTTTAAAACCGCACAAGAAACGACTTAAGGTATACTGCACTCTTACGTGCTGTAAGCAATATGTTTCGCGCTTGTTGGTACCTTGTTAATACAGCTTACAGTTAATGCGCTAACTTACTACTGATAAGTTTCAAAAAGCATTAACTATCAGCGAAAGACGAGCCAACAAGGGCCAGCTTACGACAATTCCAAACAACACTATTCCCAATAGAATCGTTAGGGCATAAAACTGGGTCTGACCGGAAACGTTGTACTTTAAACTCTGTCCGCTGAAAACGGTTAATATCCCTACTAAATTGACCGCGCCGTCAACGATATAGCGGTCAGCCCAAGAAATAGCTCTAGAGACTTGATGAACTACAAACACAATGGTTATGCGGTAAAGCTTTTCGGTGTAAAAATCGTAAGCAAAGAAGTCTTGCAGGGATTTGCTGCCAAAGCGCACGGGTTTGGCAAAGCCGTTGTTGAGATAAATGAATGACCCAACAGTGCAACCCACTGCACTAGACAAAACTAGCAAGCCAGCAACGGTTGTATTGAGAGTTGACCAGTCTGGGATAAGTTGCCATTGCAGGAGGATGAGCGGGACATGGAGGGTGAAGCCCATTAAGAGCATCATAGGTAAAATCATCGGCCAGTGGACTTCGGGCGCTCGCTCGCTCATTTGCGTGGGTTTGCCACCAAACACTAAGCCGAACACGCGGGTTACGCTAAAGGTCGCTAGACCATTGACCAGTAGCAATAGTCCAAACAACCAGGGGTAAGTGTTAGAAAGATGGTCGCCTAATTGCAATAAAGCCCAGAAACCACCGAGGGGAGGTATTGCGACCAAGCCAGCCGCGCCGACGATATAGGCGAAAGCCGAAGCAGGTCTTTTACCCCACAGACCCCCTAACTGAGTCACGTCTTGGGTGATGGTGTTCCAGACAATAGCACCAACGCTCATGACCAGCAGTGCCATTGATACGGCGTAGGTCAACATTAACGTTAGGGCAGTTTGGGTTTGACCGGTGGCGACGGCGATAAACACCAAACCCATGTAAGCGCTTACCAGATAGGACAGTGTGCGTTTGATGTCAATTTGCGCGATCGCAACCATCGTACCGCCCAATGCTGTCACAGCACCAATCAACAATGTGACTGAGGTAGCCAAGGGAGAAAGCGCGATCACGGGTTGTACTTTTATTAGCACCCAAGCACCCGTACAAACAACCACAGCGTTTCGTAAAATCGTGCTGGGAACCGGGCCTTCCATTGCTAAATCGAGCCACAGATGGAGCGGAAATTGAGCGCATTTGCCCATCGGTCCCGCGATTAAGGCTAAACCTAGCAACGCTGCAACTGTTGGATCGATGTGCGCCGTACTTGCCCATTCGGCGAGTTCTGTAAACTTCCAGGTTCCTGCCAGGGGATAGATAGCAATCACCCCCATCAAGAGAAACAAATCGCCCACCCGTTTGGTTAAGAACGCATCTCTAGCACCCGTAACCACCAAAGACTGATTGAACCAAAATCCAACTAAGAGGTAAGTTCCCAGGGTGAGGATTTCCAGAATAATGTAGCTGAAAAACAAGGAGTTGCACAAGGCAAGCGCACACATCCCAGCTTCAAATAATGCCAGGAGTGAATAGAAGCGTGCCCAACCCCAATCCATCTCCATGTAACCAATCGCGTAGATTTGTGACAGCAGGTTTATGCCTGTGATCACAAGGATTGCGCCAATGGTAATCGAAGATAATTCCAATGGAATGGTCAAATCGAGATCGACAACTTGAAGCCAAGGAATGAGTACTTCTCGTGCGGGTTGATTCCAAGTCGCTGGTAAAGCCATTAAAGCGTGTAAGAACGCGACGAGGGTCATTAATGCATTGATGTAACCCGCGGGCCTTGAGCCTGTGCGACGAATAATCCCAGGAGACCAAGGTATCGCTAAAATTGAACCAATCAACGCATAGCAAGGTATTAACCAAGCCGTTTCCAATAACCATTGAGCCATCGGCATTACCTTTTTTGGATGGAGAAATTCTCAAGCCAGTGAAAGCAAGACTGAGCCAGCCCTGTTCTGACTAGGACTTACGAATGGAGAAAATTAAGTTTTCTTTAAGCTTTAGTACTGAGTATACTAGTTGAGGAGCCAAAAAAGAAGGATTCAATTAAATAATTCGATAATGGTGGCCCTACAGTCGGCTTATATAGGTAAAGAGTAATAATAACTATTGATTTTTATCTATGTATGTGTTTGAGTTTATGTTTCAAAGAGAAAAACATATGGTTTTTCAGCACTTAGTCTGCTAAAGAAAAAGCCAAATACATAAAAAAAGATGAATAGTTGAGCCAAGGAAAGAAAGTGTTTGTTCTCGTTGTGAAACAAAAATTCATAGATTAAATCTAAATCATCGATACATAGATAGTTAAAGATTTGCTCTGGAAAGAAAAACCGAGAATTTAATAAATTGAGCGATTTAAAATTGAAATACACCTAATTGAGTTCTCTATCTCTACCCAAAGACAGAAAAAGCCAACGGTTCATTCCTGGCTACAGATACCTCGCTTGGTTCTGACGGTTCAAAGGTTTGCCGACCAAGATAGAGAGTAGTTTAGTGCAAGCTCCCAACCCAAGTGAGCTAGAGAGAGGTCATGCGGATGAATGCTGATGAATTGTTGACGCGGTATGCTGCTGGAGAGCGGGATTTTCAGGAAGTGAACTTAAGTGGGGTGGATTTAAGTGGGAAAATCTTACAGGGAATCAATTTGCGTTCAGCGAACTTAAGTGGCGTTAACTTAACGGCTTCCGACCTGAGTCGAACCGACCTGAGTCAATCCAACTTGAATCAAGCGAAGATGCGAGGCATACACTTGCATGGAGCCTCCTTAAGTGAAGCCAACCTGATTGAAGCTGACCTAAGCGAAGCCATGCTAGACGGAGCACTTCTGGAAGCGGCAGACCTAGATAAGGCAACTCTGAGTCGAGCCAGCCTCACTCATGCGGATCTCAATGGAGCCAATTTAACGAATGCAGATTTAAGTGGAGCTAATTTGAGTGGAGCCATCCTAGATGGAGCCGTTCTAGATGGAACTGTTTTGGATGGAGCCAATCTCAGCCAAGCCGATTTAGTTGTGGCTAATCTGAGCCAAGCGAACCTGAGTGAGGCTAACCTGAGTGAGGCTAACCTGCGGGGAGCCAACCTGGATGAAACCAATCTAAGTGGAGCTGAGCTGGTTGAGGCAGACTTGACCCACGCGAACTTAAGCGAGGCGAACCTAAACGAGGCGAACCTGAGCGGTGCCAACTTGGAGCAGGCCATTCTCGATGGGACAATCCTGGATGAGAACCAGCATCATTAGCGATCGCTAATTCACAAAGCCGACGGGTAAGCGGACGGTAAACGTAGACCCTTGCCCCACCTGACTTGCTACACCAATCTCACCGCCCATCATCTGGCAAAAGTGACGGCTAATGGCCAACCCCAGTCCACTACCCCCATACTTACGTGTGGTCGAGGCATCTCCTTGAGTAAACGCTTGGAATAAGCGTTCCTGCTGCTCCTCAGATATGCCAATGCCTGTGTCACAGACGCGAAAATAAACCCATTCACTGCTGCCGACTTGCTCACGGGTAACCGTGAGCGTCACCCGACCTTGTGTCGTAAACTTAGCGGCGTTGGAAAGTAGGTTGAATAAAACTTGTCGTACTTTTGTCTGATCGGCGTGCAGGGTACCCAGCGACTCCTGAGAATGAACTTCTAATAGATTTTCATTCTTTGCCATCAACGGCTTGACTGTGATGGCAACATCATCAATTAGCTCTTTAAGATCAAACGTCTCCGGGTAGAGTGCCATTTTCCCCGCTTCAATCTTGGACAAGTCGAGGATGTGGCTGATCAGTTCCAGCAAATGCTGACCCGCAGAATTTATTGATTGCAGGTCATTGATAAAATCTTGTTCATATAAACCTAAGTCCTGGGCGTCTTGTTGGAGAAGTTGGCTCAAGCCAATGATCGCATTTAACGGCGTGCGAAGCTCGTGGCTCATGTTGGCTAGAAACTGGCTCTTGGAAAGGTTTGCCGCTTCAGCGACTTCTTTAGCCTGTTGCAGTTCTTGGGTGCGCTCAGATACTCGCTCAATGAGATAATTCAGAGAGGTTGCTAATGACCCAATTTCATCTTTGGTCATGACCGGAACGCGCAACTTAAAGTTAGAGTCTTTTGCTACCTGCTGAGCCACTTGAGTAACGGTGACAACCGGTTGGGCGATCGCACGACTAGTACGGAGTCCTACAATCACCGCGATCGCCACGGATGTCAGCATACTCAGCACAATAATCAGTTTTTCCACTCCTTGTGCATCCTCTAGGGCGACTTCCCCTTGTCGCTCCTGATGATGAGCAATCTCCAGAATATGGCTCAATTGAGCATAGTGGCGCTCGAGGCTCTTCGCTTCCTCCCCAACCAAAATCTGCTCCAACTGCTGGTGTACTGATTCAATCTTCTCTGGTGTCAATAACGATGGATCAAGTTGCTGCAAGCGGGACTCCGTGGCTTGAGCATAGGAGTCTAAGCTCGTTGTGTAAGCCTGTAATAAAGCCTGTAAAGTCCTGGGGTCTGTGGCTAACCAAGCGGGGTTACTCTCTATATATCGTTTAATTTGTTCCCGTAGATTCTTTGCCCTAGCAACACTGTGATGAAATTGTACTTTTTCGATTTGCAGCCGTCTTGAATCTTGAAGGAGACAAGCCATACGTGAAGACTGCAATTGCGCTGTTATGGCAGTATCCTTGAAATCACCCAAAAGCTTGGATTGCACATGAGCATCAGCAAGTTGCTCTACGCCTTGTCCCTGGAAATAGTCCGCGACGAGCATCCCGCTCAGTGAGCCAAAAAAACCAATTCCAATAGCTAAAAAATAGCCGTAACCAATTTTTTGGTGAATGCGCCAAGTACTAGTTTTAGGTTTCCATAATAAGGGGAATTTTAGGACGGGGAAATCCCTCAAGGGCTGAGCCGTTACAACATTGTGACTTTCTGTATTACCGTCCGCAGCGGTTTGCTCATGAGGTGGCATTAGTATAAACTCCTTAACCTCGTCTAAAAATGAGCATCTCAGCCCAGCTAGTATAGCAATCAACCGTTATTGGTGAGAGCTGCTCTGTAGTATAGGCTTCGACACTGCGCGGACTGTCTGGTTCGCTCTACTCAATCAAGATTTAACAACTCCAATCGGAGAACCTTCCCCCTTATCTTTACAAGCGATCGCATCCTCATCCGGCAACGTCTCAGCGCCGAATTTCTCCCCGCCATTCAATTTTTTGCTCCGCAGAACGTCCGGCAAAAGAGCGGGTTGCCACTAACTCAATTTCCACGGGTAATCCCGATTTGAGATACTGCGGGGCGATCGGCAATTTGCCTAGATTGAGAACGAAGCGATTATTGCTACGAGTAACCAATTCGGCTGGAATATCGCCTTCATAGCGGGTGCGATAATCAAAGCGCTCACGAAAGCGATCGCCCGATTCTGATACTTTATACTTGATCCGAAACTGAGTTGCAATCAGCTCGGACT